>JAJZLQ010000107.1 GCA_021850605.1 Actinomycetes bacterium | reverse complement strand
GGCCACCTTCTGGGCGAAGTCGCTCCGGCAGACCTCAAGTTGAAGCTCTCCCAGGAGCAACGACAGTTCACCGACGAGATACTGCTGCGTCACGGTATTTCGCCTGCCTTTCAGGCCGACGGCGGTATTGACGGCGAGGGAGCCCTAGTCCGCGCTGCCGTAGGCTTCTATCTCCTCCCTCTCCTCCTTGGTCAGCTCGCGGCCCACATCGCCCTGAGCCAGCTTCTTGGCCTGTACGTGATGGCGGATCGTATCGACGATGTCGGGGTTGGCCAAGGTGGAGATATCCCCCACCTCCCCGAAGTTGGAGATCCCGGCTATCACCCGGCGCATGATCTTTCCCGAGCGTGTCTTGGGCATGTCCGGCACGATCCAGACGCTCTTCGGGCGGGCGATCTTGCCGATCTGGGTCTCCAGCGCCTTGGACACCTTGTCCTCCATCTCCGCCGAAGGCGCGTATCCCGGCTTGAGCGAGACGTACATCTCGACCACCCTCCCGCGTAGCTCGTCGATGACCGGCACCGCCGCGGCCTCGGCCACCTCGGGGACGGTGAGCGCGGCCGACTCCAGCTCCTTGGTCCCCAGGCGGTGTCCCGCAACGTTGACCACGTCATCCACACGGCCGAGGATGCGGAAATAGCCGTCGGCGGCCTTCATGGCGCCGTCACCGGCGAAGTATGGCCAGTCGTGCCAATCGGTGCTGTTCTTGTCGCGGTTGTACTTCCCGTAGTAGAGCTGGACGAAGCGCTCGGGCTGGTTCCAGATGGTTTGGAAGATGCCCGGCCACGGATTGCGGATGCAGATATTGCCTGCGCGGCCGCTGCCCGCCGGCACCTCCTCTCCGTTCTCGTCATAGATCACCGGATAGACCCCAAGCACCCCAGGTCCGCAGCTGCCCGGCTTCATCGGCTGCAACGCGGGGAGCGTGCTGCCCAGGAAACCGCCGTTCTCGGTCTGCCACCAGGTGTCGACGATGGCCGCCTCGCCCTTGCCGACCACGTCGTAGTACCAGCGCCACACTTCCGGCTCGATGGGCTCCCCCACCGTGGTCATGTGCTTGAAGCTGTAGCGGTACTTGGTCGGCTCGTCGGGCCCCAGCTTTCTCAGCATGCGGATGGTGGTGGGCGCGGTGTGGAAGATGGTCACCCCCAGCCTCTCGGCGATCCGCCACGGCCTTCCCGCATCCGGGTAGGTGGGGACACCCTCGTACATGACGCTGGTCGTGCCCAGGGCGAGCGGCCCGTAGACGATGTAGGAGTGGCCGGTGATCCAGCCGATGTCGGCGAAGCACCAGTAGGTGTCCTCCGGATGGATGTCCTGGTAGAACTTGGAGGTTCCCGCCACGTAGGCAAGATAGCCACCGGTCGAGTGCTGGCACCCCTTGGGCCTTCCTGTCGTCCCGGAGGTGTACATGAGAAAGAGCGGGGCCTCCGCCGGCATGGAGACCGGCTCGACGATCCGGTCCTTGTAATCCTTGAGCAGGTCGTCGACGAAGAAGTCACGTCCGGGCACCATCGGGGTGTCGGAGAGGTACTCCCCCTGCTTGCGCCTCCAAACCAGAACCTTGTCGATCCGCCCACCGAGCTCGGCGGCCCGGGCGATGGCCTCGTCCGCCTTGACCTTGTGATCCGACACCTGCCCGTTGCGCCAGTATCCGTCTATGGTCACCAGCACGTGGCTGTCGGAGTCAGCGATCCGGTCCCCGCAGGCGGCTCCGGAGAATCCTCCGAAGACCTCGCTGTGGATCACCCCCAGACGGGCGGCGGCGAGCATCGCCACCGGCAACTCCGGCACCATCGGCAGGTGGAAGGTGATCCGGTCACCGGCCTTGAGTCCGCAGAAATCCTTGAGCACCGCGGCGAACTCGTTCACCCGGGCGTATAGCTCGCCGTAGGTGACGGTCCTGGTCTCCTCCGATTCGATCTCGGGAACCCAGATCAAAGCGGCGCGGTTACGCGCCTTGGGCAGATGCCGGTCGACGCAGTTGTAGCTGGCGTTCAGCCTGCCCCCGACGAACCACTTCCAGAAGGGCGGGTTGCTGGTGTCCAGAGTCGTGTGCCAGTACTGGTCCCAGTCGAGGAGATCCGCGTATTCCCTGAAGCACTCGGGGAAGTGTTCCTCGGAAAACCTCTCGCGGATGGCCGGGTCGCTGGCGTTGGCCTGGCCGATGAACTTGGCAGTCGGATAGTAGTAACCCTCTTCGCGCCAATGGACGGCGATCTGCGCTTCGGAAACCTCCGAGCCTTGATCATTATTGCTCGGATCAGCGCTTTCTCTTTCATTGGGCACCTTGTCGCTCCCCTCAGTCAGCCTCCGCCAACGAAGGCTCCCGAATCGCCACGGCGTGCCACCTCTGGCCACGAAAGGTTCTCAGCCACGCGCCCCGCCCGGATGGGGCCAGGCGGCTCCGCATCTCCGCTGCGGATTCCCTTATGCGGCGCGAGCCGGAGGATTCGCAGGGCAGCGACCTCCCAAGGCTCCCACGCCAGTGAACGGAGCCTGAAGTGGCCTTGGCGCTTCGCCCAGTAACGGCCCGGCCTTTGGCGCGGGCCCCACAAGGGCGATGGGTTTGCGGAGGTCGCTTCCGGATGCGCGTGGCTGATACCTTCCGTGAGGGGGACACTCCCCGTCGCGCCACCCGCACCGATATCCGTCGCTCCCACGCGGCGCTACATCCGGCTTGGGTAGCGCTGCCTCATCTTCTCACTTTGGAGACCCATGGTCAATGAACTGGGCCAAGAAGGACCCCGGCGCCGGTGACCAGGGACCGAGCACCAGTGCCGTGCCGCTATCTCCCGATCCGCGCTTTTGGCGGCCCCGAAGCCAAAGTGCAGGTGAACGCCCCAAAAGCAGCGATGCAACAGAGCTCTCGCGCTGTGGCCGGGGCTCCGGATTCAGCGGCTCCGGCGGGCCGACGCGGCCGTGGTCCTCCGCCGCCGTGCGAAGAGATTGGCCAGGCGCGCCACCAGAAGCTCGACGGCGAACTCTTCGGGCACGCCGTCGAGGCCCTTCAGCCTGCCCTCGGCCTCGGCGCACCAGTTGAGCGCTTTGGCGACCGAGGCGAAGTCGAGGCCCGAGGCGGCCTGGGCCAGCTTGTCCGCGGCAAAGGGGGCCTTCTTCTTGCCACCGAGCTCCTCCAGCCGGGCGTTCGCCGTGGCGCCGCCCCGCTCAC
>JAJZLQ010000120.1 GCA_021850605.1 Actinomycetes bacterium | reverse complement strand
TAGCTGTCGCGCCGCGCATAGCGCGCCACCACCGAAGGCCCCTGGCCCCGTGAAGCAGGGCCATACGGCCAAGCGGCGGATATTACCGACCTCGCCCCGAGGAGTGTGGAGGCCGGATCGGTGGAGCGTGCCGGGTTGCGGTAGGTGAACTGCATCGTGTCGCGCAGACCAGCGATCTCCCGCTCCGCCAGTGCGACAGCCACATTGCGGTACGACCTGGCCCTCGAGATCGAGAGCGCCACCAGACCCTCGGCTCGGGCACGCTCGGCGAGTTCGCCTTCGAGGCGGCTCTGCCGGTTCACGGCTCCCTGGCCGTCATGCCGCCATCATGATGGTTGGTCCGGACGGAGGGCTTGGATCGCAGTCCGGCAGCCTTCAACCTCGCCAGTAGCTCCCGGGGTTCGGCGCGGCCGGCACCGATCGCTTCCGCCACTGGTATCAGGTACTCGGGAATGTCGTAATGGTCGCCTTGGAAGGCACGCTCCGGAAAACCGAGCTTGGAGGCAAAGTGATGCAGCTCCGCCAGCGAGCTGTCAGAGATCATATGTGCGTGCTTCACCCCACGAAAGGTCCAGATCGGCGTATCGATCCAGATAGCCATCGCGGCCTCAGTCGTACTTCTCGGTTCGCACGGCCTCCGGCTCAAGACCGAGGTCCACGAGCGTGCGCTCGGCATCCTCCACCATGTCCGGCGGCCCGCAAATGTAGGCGAGCTTGGCGCCGCTCTCCCTCGCCACCTCGGCGACCATCTCCTTGTCGATCCGGCGGTGATAGCGGGCGCGCGAGTCGTGCGGGTCGCGCGTGTAGGTGTGGGAGACCAGGAGCCAGTCGTGCTCCGCCTCGAGAGAGGTCAGATCATCGCGGTAAATCACGTACTCGTGGCTCTTCGAGGAGTACAGCAGGTGCATCGGATGGTTGGTGCCTACTGCGGCCTGGTATCGGATCATGGACATGAGAGGCACAACACCCGAGCCCGCGCCGATAAGCAGCACCGGGCCACCCATCTCCTCGGTCCAGGTGAAATTCCCGTAGGGCCCGCGGACCTCGAGCTCGTCCCCGGGCGCGACTCCACGCACCAGGACCGGCGAGACCAGCCCACCGGGCATCTCGCGAATTCCCACGTCGATCAAGGAAAAGTTCGGCTTGGGTGATGACCCGATGGAGTATGCGCGCTGGATCGGCCTAGGCCTGCCCTCCATCGGTATGCGGATGTTGTAGTACTGGCCGGGAAGGAACTCGCTTGGGTCGGGCAGTGAGATCCGCAGGGTGTTGGTCTCGGGAGTCTCCACGATGATCTCGGCCACGACCCCTTTCTGCCATTCCTTGGGCTTCGAACGGCCACGACCCTTCTGTAGCGTCACGGCCAACTCGCTGGTCATTAGCGCACCTTCCCAACTCCGCAGCGGAACTCGCACCCATGGCTCCCGGCCATGGCCCCGGTTGCGCTATGCGCCTCCGTGGCCAAATGGGGGACCGCCGGGAAAAACACTACCTGAACAGTGTTAATTCTATTCGGCGGGAAAAGATTCCTGAGGCGAAACTCTGAGAGGCTAGGCCTCGGCCCCCGCGGCAGTATCGTCGACGATCGCCTTGGTCGAACCGCACCAGCGACAGGTGACCGACTCGACCTTGAAGTCGGTGACTTCGCGTGACTCTATCGTCAGCTCACCACCAAGGCTGTAATGGTAGAAAGCTTTGAAGCTCTCCGTACCCACCACGTCAAAACGGGTTTTGTTACCGCAGTTGTCGCACCTGTACCTCGGAGTTTCCATTGTGACCATCTTACGGCCGTGCTTCCACTTGCGCCCAATTTCCCCCGCGCGCGTGGCGGGCCAAGGATATGCTTATCGAACAGACGTTCCATCAGATCGCACCGAAGGGCCTGGCGGCTTCAACCGGCAGATGGATTCACTAGAGATCGAGACGTGACCGAACAGCTGCTCCTCCAAGACGAACTGGCCACACTTGACAAGGTGCGTTTCCTGGTACTCGACATCGAAACCACCGGCACATCGGCTGCGACTTCGGAGATTACCGAGATTGCCGCCCTGCTGGTCCAAGGCGGCGAAGTGCTGGCCCGTCTCGACACGCTGGTGGCCATTCAGGGTACAATCCCCTCCGGCGTGGCTGCGTTGACCGGAATATATCCCCAGATGCTGGCCGGCGCCCCGGCACTGCCGGAGGTCTTGTTGCAGCTAAGCGAAATGGCTGATGATGCAGTGGTGGTCGGCCACAATGTGCGCTTCGACCTCTCGTTTATCAACCACGGCCTTGCTGGGCTATCCGAAATGCTTCCCTTGGATAACGAGACCCTGGACACATTGGCGCTGGCGCGCAAGCTGCTCTTTGGCGAGGTGTCCAACTTCAAGCTGGCAACGCTTGCGGCCGAGCTCAAGCTCCCCCACCAACCCAGCCACCGGGCGATGGCGGATGTGGCCGCCACAGTCGACCTACTCCATCACCTGATAGAGCGCGCCTCCGCGTACGGCGTGGCAACCATCGGCGAGCTTCGCTCGATGCCCGGGCGCCTTAGCCGCGCGCACGCCGCCAAGATGCATGCCTGCAGCTACCTGCCGCGCAGGCCGGGTGTCTACTGGATGGAGGAAGCCGACGGTGTGATCAGCTACGTCGGCAAAGCCGTGGACATCAACGCCAGGTTCAGGTCCTACTTCACCTCCGATTCCCGCCCAAAGGTTGACCCGATTCTGACCGGAGCGGCACGGGTCGGATACATCACCTTTGCGACCGAGACCGAGGCCCTGGTCGCGGAGGCCAGGCTGATACGCGGGATTTCGCCTAGGCATAACCGGACGCTCAACAAGAGCGAAAAGGGCTACCGAGCCATTGTCGTGTCGCGGTCGAAGGACGGTGCGGCGACCCTCAGGGTCGCCATGGCCTCGACGCGCACCAAGGATGGGGATATAGCCATCGGGCCGTTCCGCAGTCGCCGCAGCGCCCAGTGCGCCGAATATGCGCTGCGCTGCGCCCTGCTGCCGGAACTTCACCCGGACTGGCCCGCCGACGAGGGAATGCTCCCGCTGCCGAGTGCATCCACCCCCTGGGAAGTCCCTGCGCGGCTGTGGAGTGAACGCATTTGGTCGCGGATGGCCGGCTTGGCCACGGCCGCCCGCTTCGAAGAGGCGGAGCGGCTGCGCGAAGGAGCCCACTATCTCTTTCTTGCGATAGCGCGCCAGCAGGCTACCCTCCTGCTGCAGGAGGCAGGGGAGTTGACTTTCGCTGCAGCCGGGCCGGAAGCGCCAAGCCTGACGGCATCGGCGGGAAGGCTTAGCCTTAGACCGAGGACCCAAGGCGCCGTGGAGCTCCTTTCGGGCCGGCCGGCCCCTCCTTCGTCCGC
>JAJZLQ010000108.1 GCA_021850605.1 Actinomycetes bacterium | reverse complement strand
GATTAGGTCATGGCCGCGGGTTTCGGTGTCTCGGCGATCACCCAACCCACCCCGGTCCTTGCGGAGCATCAGGATGCTTCAGGGCGGAATGACGTGGCGCCGGTGGGCCCGGGATATCACGCAAAATGGTCGGGCAGATCGTTCTCGTAGAGAACCGCGTCCCCCGCCGCCAGGTTGTCGCGCACCCAGGCGACCGCCTGGTCCCTGGTGCGAAACTCGAGCAGGGTCGTATTACGCCCCATTCCCTCTTTCGCGCCCGCCAGCAGTGCGCGGCGATTGGTCAGGCCGACCACGCACAGGTGCGTGGCCTTGCCTGCTATGGCAACCCCGAGGGCCCGATTCTCGTCGTACTGCTGTGAGCCCAGCTCCACCATTCCCGGAGTCACGACCACGCGTTTCGCACCCGGCTTGGAATGCGCCTCGAGCTGGGAAAGGGCGAGTCTGGCGCCGGAAGGATTCGAGTTGTAGGTGTCGTCGATGACGGTCACACCGGCGTCGGTGGTGACAATGTTGAGGCGGCTGGAGGCGGGCTTCAGGCCGGAGAGTGCCTTTCCAATGGCTTCCTCCGGAACCCCGAGTTCGAGGGCGATGGCCACCGCGACAGCCAGGTTGGTGCGCGCCACGGGAGTCGTCAATGAACCGATACGGCGCTGCTCGTGGTAGACGACGGCCTTTCCGGCATCATCGGGAAGGACGCTCACCTCGCGGGCCAGGTCCGTACCCGAGACCCGGACAACGTGCCTGCCCTCACGCTCGAGTTCCCCGGCCAGCCCGGCCAATCGCGGGTCGTCGACATTCAGCACGATCGTCTTGGCCTGCGTGGTGATCTCCCGCTTGGCCTCGAGGATCGCCTCCTCGGAGCCGAAGCGCTCGAGATGGACCGGGCCGATGGCGGTGATCGCGACTATGACCGGCTTGACCCACTCGACCAGCGATGCAATTTCGCCCTTTTGGTAGGTGCCCATTTCCGCAACAAAGACCTGGGTTCCTGGAAGGAGGTTCTCGTTAACCGCCCGGGCCAGGCCGGCTCGATTGTTGAAGCTGGCAGGCGAGGCGAGAACGGTCAGGGACTGCGAGGCAAGCTGAGCGACATAGTTCTTGGTGGAAGTCTTCCCGAAGGAGCCGGTGATGCCCACACAGACCGGGTTGATCTGCTCGAGCTTGGCGGTGGCGCTGCGGACGAAACGGTCGAGAGAGCGGCGTTCGAACGGGCGAGTGAAGTAGCAGGCCAGATCCATGATGCCAGGGGCAAATATCACAAAAACGGTGGCGAGCCCCGCCGCCAGCCCAAGTAAGACCGAAATCGTGGCCAGCACGGCGGTGATTACCAGGGTGGTTCCATAGAGAACCTTGGCGCGACGAGTCCAGGCCAGCTTCGAGCTTCTCCCCTTGTAGCCGAGACCCACCGGTGTTGCGAGCGCGCAAACCGCACCGATGGCAAGAGCGGGAATGGCAATAGCCGGCGAGTGCGGCCGGGAGATCGCCGCAACAAAGGCAAAGGCCATCACGATGGCAATGCTGGTGTTGGTGGTCGACTCACGTGAGAAATACCAGCGGGAGGCAAAGCGAACGACATAGCCCGGCACATAATGCTCACGCTGGGCGACGCGGAGCCACTTGATCGACGCCACGGCGACGACCGCGAGGCCGATCAGTGCGTAGAGGATCGAGACGGTCAGGTTGGTCAAACTCTTCAGCCCTTCTCTTCTCGGTCGGCGGCATCAATCCGGCTTACGGCCTCTTCCACGGCCGCGGCGAGCCCGGCCGGCATGGCAATGGGGCCGAAGTGATCGCGCCCCTCCAATACGGTCAAAGTCGAGTTCTTGACCATTGAGGCTGCGCGTTGCGCCTGCTCGACGGGAGCGGCGCTATCCGCGGAGCCCCATACCAGCTGCAAAGGGATGCTAATGGCGTTGAGCTGGGCCGTGTAGTCCTCGTTCACAACCTTGACGAAGATGTCGCGCATGACGCCACTTGCGCGCCGGTAATCCTCCGAGCCGTACCGGCGTCTGAACTCTTCCATCCTGGCCTCTCCGAGCAGTCCACGCCGGGAAGCCCAGCGGGCCATTCGATAGGCGATGGGTGGCTTTGCCCCGCTCCGGCGCCGGAAGAGAGGAACCCCTGTGACCACCACTGCAGCCGCGGGGCAAGGCGACATGGCCGCGATCTGGAGAGCGACACGGCCGCCGAAACTGTGCCCGACCACGACGACGGTGTCGGCACCGGATTGCCGCCCCGAAGCCTCGGCAATGACGCGGCATACCGCCGCAGCGTAGTCGGCCGAGTCCCAGGGAGAATCGGGCGGCGGAGATGCCCCGAATCCGGGCAGATCCAACCTCAGCGTAGGCAGCCCCTTCTCTTCGAGCAGGGCGGCCAGCGGCGCCAGGTCACTCGAATCACGGGCCCACCCGTGCAGCAGCACGCAAAGCGGGCCGGTTCCGGCCCGGAAGTGGCCGAACACCCTGCCGTCGTCGAAGGATTTCAGCATGGCCCGGTGCCACCCGGAGCCGAACAGCGCAAGACGAATGCGGTTGCTTCGAAGGGGAAACCTCTATGGACGCCAGGGATCTGCATGGATTCAAAGATTGGAGCCGGTGCCCTCAAGGGGCGTCGGGATCGTATTCCTCGTCGTCCTCGAAATCATCGTACTCATCCGTATAGAACTCGCCCTCGGCCAGGAGTTCTTCTTCCTCCGTGGCGGCCATGCACCAGTCGGCATGTCCACGCACCGAATCTCCGCCGCACTCTACGCAACGCACAACCGGCTTGACAAAGGCACGCTTTGCCATGCGGGCTTCCTCGTAGCGCCTGTGACGTCCCTTTTTCACCAGCAACTCCCAAAAACATCAAGAGCGAGGGCGCCACCGTGCCCCTCCCGTATCCGGGGGAGCCGAATTCCGCACCGTCGCGCCGAACCGCGACGGGGAGCTAATCGCGCTCCGCTAGCAAACATACAGCCTAATGGCCCTGAACTGCCCCAGCTTGCACAACCTGCCCGGGCGGGTACTTTGTAGAACATGGCTGACGAGTTCGATCCTCAGGCGATGATCAAGAGATTCCAGGAGCGTGCCAAGGCGGTGAAGTCCAGGGGTCTTCCACCGGTGGAAGGCGCGGAGCGGATGCGCTTCATCGAACAGGCCAGGCTCGATTTCATGGACTACGCCATCATCGGCGACGCCGAGGCGTCCCTGGAGGACGGGATTCTGGTTCTGCGGGTGGACCTGCGCGCCGATAACGACTGAGCCGGTCCTAATCGACCTTGGCGCCCGTGTTCTCCACCATCGCCACCTCTCCGGCCCCGGTGAGGTACAGTGCTACCTCTCCCGCGATGATCCGCTCGAGGTAGCCACCAACTGCCTCCTTGCGCCACCCGCGGGAAAGACGTGAGTTCCCGGTCCCAGCCAGCACCTCGTTCAAATCCGAGCGAGTGCCAAGCAGGTTGGGATCGATGTGCATGGCCTTGGCCCGCGACGTGAGCCATGCGGAGAGCAGCGCCGCCGAGCCCGGGGGGATATCGGCAGCCTCGACGGGCGGCATTTCCTCCTCGATCGGCGGCCCGGAAGCGAGCGCCTTCTCGATCACCTCCACGATCTGCCTGTCAGCGCCGTTGCCCAGGTTGCGTAGATCGACACCGCGGATCGTGCGCAGCTGGGCCACTTTTCTTGGCGCCGCCTGCGCCACCGTGGCAACCGCAAGGTCGGCCAGCACGTAGCGCGCCGGAATGTCGAGTTCCATCGCCCGCTGCTCACGCCAAGAAGCCAGCGCCATGGCCAAGTTCCTCGACCGGCCCTTCAGCGCCCGAACCTCGCGAATTCGCATCCAGGCGCGCGCGGGATCCGACGACGAGCGGAAAGACTGAGCGAGGAAGTCGGAAAGCTCCTCGGCCAACCAGTCAACCCGGTTCAGCTCCTGCAACTGGCTCATGAGTATGTCGCGCAGCTCAACCAGGTAAAGCACATCCTGAGCGGCATAGTCAAGCTGCTTGCGCTCAAGCGGCCGGGCCATCCAGTCGCTAAGGCGGTCGCTCTTGTCCAGGCGCACTCCCAGGAAAGTCTCCAGCAAGAGCGCAAGCGAGGGGGTGGAATAACCGAGGAAGCCCGCGGCAATCTGGGTGTCGTGAATCCGGGAGGGAGCCGTACCGACTTTGCGGCGCAGAATCTCGATATCCTGTGTCGCCGCATGGAGCACGACTTCGGGTCCATCGGCGAAGACCTCGGCGAGTGGGGCGAGATCCACCCGCAAGGGATCGATAATGAAGACTTCTTCGCCCGCTGCTATCTGGACAAGCGCCAGCTTCGCGAAGTAGGACTTTTCGCGGTGGAACTCGGTGTCTATTGCTATCACTTCGGCCCGGGCCAGCTGAGACGCCACCTCTTCGAGCGCCCGTCCATGCTCAACGTAGTGATACTCGCCCAGACCAATCACCTCACCGGCTTTAACAGTATTATAGGCGCGCCTGCCACTTGGCTGGGAATCGCCTATCCACCGTAGTTCAGCCGGGTATCCCCCATCCCCAGCGCCCGCTCCCCCTCGCGCATCATGGCAACGTCGGTCACCTCACCCACGAACAGCACGTGGCTGCCGAGCGGAACCCGCTCCCGGACAACTGCCTCTATCAGAGCCAAAGCCTCCAGCGGGTAGGGATCGCCCATCTCGCTCAAGCCGAAGCTGACCCCTTCGATACGCAGCTCAGCACCTTCGGCCTCCGTGCTCTGGGCACGCTTGGCGAACTTGCGCACCAAGGGCCGGCTCTCCAGCGCCAAAACCGAAACCAGGAAGTGGCCGGAGTGCTCCAAATTGACGGCGGTTAGCGAGTCCACCTCCACCCCCGCGGCCACCAGCTTTGGCTCCGTCGCCACCTGGGTAAACCAGCTAGTGCTCATGACATGTGGGCCGGCTTGGCCGGTGGTGCCCATCAGAAACAGGCCGGTGGGGATGGACCACAGCACTCGGCGGCGCAGCCGATCGTAGGCCTCGGGATCATCAGCCATCCGAGCTGGAACCTTGCCAAACCTGAATTCCTCGCCGCCTTCCACCGTCCCTCCGATTCCTGCGGGATCCTGCCGCGGTGCCGCCCGGCCAATCCTATCGGCCGCCATCGGCGAACCCCGGTTGGAGGCACCACCGGTAAGCCGATAGGATCGCTCCGTGGCCTGCATCTTTTGCGAGATCGTAACCGGCTTGGCCCGGGCCGAGGTGATCCACAGGGACGAGACCCGCATGGTCATCCTGGATCACGCGCCACTCTTCCCCGGCCACTGCCTGGTCTTGCCGGTCGGGCATTACAACGAGCTGGCAGACTGCCCACCGCAGGTGCTCGGATCCTTGAGCGAACTCGGCCAGGAGGTCGCCCTTGCCCAACGCCGGGCCCTGGGTTGTGACGGGAACTTCGTCGCGACCAACGCCGTCATCTCTCAGAGCGTGCCGCACCTGCACATCCACGTCGTCCCGCGCAGGCGCAAAGACGGGCTTCACGGCTTCTTCTGGCCACGCACCCGCTACAGCTCTCCCCAGGAGGCGGCTTCCGTGGCCGCCACCCTGCGCGAGGCACTGGCCGGCGCCTGATCAGGCCTGCTCCACCACCACCGCGACGTACTCCTTCTTGCCACGTCGCAGCATGATCCTGCTCCCGGGAAGGACGTCCGCGGTGGTGACCCGCTGCTCGGCATCCAAGACGCGATGGTTGTTGAGATAGACGCCACCCTGCTCGATAAGCTTGCGGGACTGGGAGCGGGACTGGGCAAGACCCGACTCGGCCAGCAATCCCACGAGCTCGACTCCTTGCGCAAGGGCCGCGGCTCCCACGTGATGTGTGGGCGCTCCCGCCAGCGCCATGGCCAGCGCGCGCTCGTCCATGGAGAACACATCGGTCGAGAAGAGCGCCTCGGAGGCCTGCCGGGCAAGGGCAAGGCCCTCCTCGCCGTGAATCGTGCGCGTGACCTCCTCGGCCAATGCCCGCTGGGCCCGGCGCTCCTCGGGACGGTCCCTGGTGGAGTTGTCAAGCTCCTCGATCTCCTCGGGCGGCAGGAAGGTGAAGAACCTGAGATACCGGCCGACCGCGGCGTCTTCGGAGCGTAGGAAGAACTGGTAGAACTCGTATTGGGAGGTCCGCTCCGCGTCCAGGTACACCGCGCCTCTCTCGCTCTTGCCGAACTTGGTCCCGTCCGACTTGAGCAACAGCGGTGAGGTGAGTCCGAAGACGCTCGCACCCCGAGCCTTGCGCACCAGCTCGATCCCTGTGGTGATGTTGCCCCACTGGTCCGAGGCGCCCATCTGCAGGTTGCAGCCGAAGGCGTCGTAGAGGTGCAGGAAATCCGCCGCCTGAAGCAACATATAACTGAACTCGGTGAAGGAGATCCCGGTCTCGCGCTCGGTGAGCCGGGTCTGCACCGAGTCCTTGTGAATCATCTGATTCACGGTGATGTGCTTGCCCACCTCGCGCAAGAAGCCAAGCAGGCTCTCCTTGCCCAGCCAGTCAAAGTTGTTGACCAGCGTCGCCATCGCTGGTCCAGGCGCGAAATCGAGCACTTGGGTGAGCTGTACCGAGACCTTCTCGATGTTGTGGGCGATCACGTCGAGGTCCAGCAGGTTGCGCTCCTCGGACTTACCCGAAGGGTCGCCGATCATGCCCGTAGCCCCGCCTGCCAGCACGATGGGCCGGTTTCCGCCCAACTGGAGCCGGCGAAGATTGAAGAGTTGGATCAGATTGCCCACGTGCAGCGAATCCGAGCTCGGATCGAAGCCGATATAGGCCGTGGCCTCGCCGGCGTCAAGCATGGCGGACAGCTTCTCGTCGCTCATCTGGTAGACGAGTCCCCGCCACTTGAGGTCCTCGGACACTGAAGGCTTGGCGTTGCTCATGCAAAAGACACTAAATGCCCGCCGTGCCCGCTGGACTTGCGTTTTCCTTCCAGAGGTCGGCCGGCCTGGCTAGGACAGCCGGGCCGTCACCTCGCGCATGGCCTGTGCGAGCCGGCGCCCAAGGTTCTCGTGCGCCTCGACGTTGGCATCACGCTCGCTGCGCACCACGAGGATGCCCTTGGGGCCCCCAGCGCGCAGGTCGGCTATGGCCGCGGAGACTTCGGCCGCGCGGGTAGCGATTGAGGCCCGCATTCCATACACTGCAGCCAGGCGGGCCAGGTCCAGGCCGTGCGGAGTGCCAAAAAGCGCCTCGAAAGTCTCCGGTGCGGTCAGGCGCCTCTGCGGCAGGAGCGAAAAGATCCCGCCACCCCCGTTGTCCACCGCCACGACAAGCATCCTCTCCGGCAGCTTGGCCAACTCCTTCAGGAAGGTCGCATCGTAGACGAAGGCCAGATCCCCGATAACGAGTACCGACACCCCCTCCGGGCGAGCCTCCGCGTGCATAAGCGCCGCTCCCGCGAACGAGGCAATCGTCCCGTCGATCCCGTTCGCTCCCCGGTTTTCCAGCACGCGGGGGTAGTCTTCCGAGGTGCCCGCGTAGAACTCGAGGTCACGCATGGGCATCGAGGCCGCCGAAAAGAGTAGGTCGGCCTCGCCCAGCGCGTCAACCAGCCTCCTGGACACCTCGATCTCGACCCCGAGCTCGCCATCGGACTCCATCGCGGCGATCGTCGCGTCGCAGGCGGCATCGAGGGCAAGGAATGCGTCGACGTAACCCCGCTCGACGGCCAACTCGGTCTCCAGCTCAAGCTCGGTCAGCGCGCCCACCAGTCGCTCGGGTGGGCCAAGCAGGAAGCCGCGGGCCAGACCCTCCGGATCGTTCCCTCCGTCCCCTCCGCGCCAAATGTCGCTGCCGCCACCCGGCGCCGCCAGCCGGGCAAGCAGCTCCGACAGGGCGCGAGATGCTTGCGGCCGGCCTAGATAGAGCACCAGCTCCGGAGCGAGGTGCTCTTCAACTTCGGGAAGGCGGGCTATCGCATCCTGATGTGTGACGGTTAGGCGGGAACGCCTGACCAGTCCCGATCGAGGATCCACCAGCGTTGGCCAGCCAAGTAGCTCCGACAAGGCAAATACGGCCTCGTCACGCTCTACCTCCCCCACTATCAACAGGCCCCTGTGCACTTCCAGAAGCGCGCGCGCCATCCGCTTGGCCGCGCGAGGATCAGCAAGATCGACCGCTTCATACCAGGGTGCGCCTTCAGCGCGTCCGGGAAGGGGATCGGGAAGCACGGAGCCGCTGCGCATCAGCGGCTCGCGGAAGGAGACGTTCAGCTGGACCGGGCCCCGCTTACCCCCCAACCCCACTGCGGTTAGCGCCGCGTGGGAGGTCACGGCGCGAAGGCGCTTCCACGCTCCGATGGCGCCGGCATCGATCAATCTGCGCAGAAGCAGGTGGCCGCTGTAGAGAATGCTCTGGTCGATGGTTTGCGCGGACCCGCTTCCGTACAGCTCAAGGGGCCGATCGGCGCTCAGCACGATCAAGGGGACCTGAGAGAAAAACGCCTCGGTCACCGCCGGCGTGAGCTCGGTGGCAGCCGTTCCCGAGGTGACCAGGATCGCCACAGGCCGCCCGGACGCCTTGGCGGCCCCCAGTGCGAAAAACCCCGCCGAGCGTTCATCAAGGATAACCCGGGTCTCGATGCCCGGATGGGAGGCGAGAGCCAGCGCCAAGGGGGTCGAGCGGGAGCCGGGTGAAATCGTTGCCACCCTGACCCCGGACCGATGCAGCTCGTCCACGATTGTCGCCGCCACGACCTGATTGCCGAGCGGCTCGTCAAACTCGAACTGCATGCCCCATCCTCGTTTCAGCACGGCTAGCGTCATTGGCCGTGGCTCCAAGCACGCCGCCAGCCCCATTGGCGACAAAGACAATCTATCCAGCCGGCCCGGCCAAAGAGAGATCCATTCGGCGCACGCCCGTCGCCCTCCTGCACGGCTTCACGCAGAACCAAGGAGTGCTCGAGCCCTTCGGGCGCCTCCTTGCCGAGCTGGCCGGGCGGCCGGTGGTGTTGGTGGACCTTCCGGGCCATGGTGGTTCATCAGGAATCGTGCTCGATCTCCCCGGATGCGCCGACCTGCTTGCCCGGAGGCTTGCGGGTTCCGCACTCGTCGGCTACTCCCTTGGTGGGCGCATCACTCTAACGCTGGCGCAAAGGCACCCAAATGCGATGGCCGCACTAGCCGTTATCGGCGCCAATCCCGGCCTTGCTGATCCGGTGGATCGCGCCGAGCGTCTGGACGCAGATCGGCGCCTGGCCGGGTGCCTCGCGGCCGTCGAGGGGTCCGAACAGCTCCGCTCGTTCCTGGTCTCTTGGCTGGGGAATCCACTTTTCGGAGGAATTCCCCCCGAGGTGGCCGGGGTCGAGGCGCGTCTTGCGAACCGGCCCGGCCCCATGGCCGAGATGTTGATGGCCACCTCGCTCGGCGGTCAGGACAACCTATGGGACGCCGCCGCGCAGATAGGTGTGCCGGCGCTCTACCTGTACGGCGAGCGCGACGAGAAGTTCTCCTCACTGGCAAAGAGGTATTGCGCGGGCTCCAACGGCAGGGTCCGTTGTGCGGCCGTGCCCGGGGCGGCTCACTATGCGATCGGCGAGGCCCCCTATGCCACAGCCAGGCTGCTCGCCGCCTTCCTTGACCAGGCCGGCATCTAGAGCAGAACGCCCAGCGACAGCAGGACGCCGAAGGCGATCTGCAACGCACCGGTCATTGCCAGCGCACGTATTAGCTCCGGTCCCGTCGCACCGGCCATCACCACCCTCGTCGGCCGCAGTGCAAGCGGCGCCGCCAGCACCCCCAGCCAGGCAAACGGACGGTAGGCGCTCAGTGCCACCGCCAGGAGCAGCGAAAGCACGATCACTCCGACGTAGAAGTAACGGGTCCCCCGGTCCCCCAGGCGCACCGCAAGGGTCATCTTGCCGCTTGCCGCGTCAGTGGGGATGTCGCGCAGGTTGTTGATGACCAGGAGTGCCACCGCCAGCAGGCCCACTGGTACCGACAGGAGGAGCGAATAGCCGACTCCGCCCGTCTGGACGTAGTAAGTACCGACCACCGCGACCAAGCCGAAGAAGACGAAGACGAAGACCTCTCCCAGGCCCATGTAGCCATACGGCCGCTTGCCGCCGGTGTAGAACCACCCCGCCAGGAGGGCCAGCGCCCCGACCAGTATCAGGATCCAACTGGTCATGACCGCCAGAGCCAGGCCGGCAATCCCGGCGATGCCGAAACTGGCGAGCGCGGCGTACAACACCACTTTGGGCGCAGCAGCACCACTGGCCACCAGGCGCATCGGGCCGACGCGCTTGTCGTCCGTGCCGCGCTTTCCGTCGGAGTAGTCATTGGCGTAGTTGGTAGCAACTTGGATGGCGAGGGAGACCACAAGTGCAAGGACGGCGCGGTCCCAGACGAAATGGCCATCCGCGGTTGCCGCGGCTGTCGCCACCACCACAGGCACCAGCGCGGCGGGCAGGGTTCGAGGCCTTGCACCTTGCACCCACTGGCCGACGGTGGCCATCAGGACCTCCAAACTGGAGCCGCGATAGGAGCCTGCCTCACGGCCTGCGCGGGAACTTTGAGAAGTCCGGCTTGCGCTTGGCCTTGTAGGAATCCCGCCCCTCCTGGGCCTCTTCCGTCATATAGAACAGCATCGTCGCATCCCCGGCCAGCTGCTGGATCCCCGCCAAGCCGTCGTCGGCGGCGTTGAAGGACGCCTTCAGCATGCGAAGGGCGATCGGCGACAGTTGAAGCATCTCCCGGCACCAGGTGACTGTGGTGGCCTCGAGTTCTTCAAGGGGTACGACTTCGTTGACCAAGCCCCACCTAAGCGCCGTTTCGGCGTCGTACTGTCGACAGAGGAACCAGATCTCCTTGGCACGCTTCAAGCCGATGGTACGCGCGAGGAGCGAGGCTCCGTAGCCGCCGTCGAAGCTGCCGACTCGCGGCCCGGTCTGTCCGAAGCGCGCGTTATCGGCGGCAATGGTCAGATCGCACACCAGGTGAAGGACGTGCCCGCCACCGATGGCATAGCCGGCCACCATCGCCACCACCGGTTTGGGAAGCCGGCGGATCTGCACTTGGAGGTCGAGCACATTGAGCCGGCCGATACCGGCCTTGGCGACCGCATCGTTACCGATGTAACCGTCGTTGCCGCGGATTCGCTGGTCCCCGCCGGAGCAGAAAGCCATCTCGCCCTGGCCGGTGAGAATTATCGCTCCCACCGATGGATCACTGCGGGCCGCCTCGAAGGCGTCGGAGAGCTCGAAAAGCGTCTGGGGGCGGAAGGCATTGCGCACCTCGGGACGGTTGATGGTTATCTTGGCAATTCCATCCATCAGCTCGTACTTTATGTCGCCGTACTCGCGCGCCGGAACCCAGTTGAATTCAGTCACCTGCACACCTCGCAATCACCGGATATCGATCAAAGGTTACCTGGACCCCGCATCAAGCGGTCACTGGCGGATCCCACTGAGGCGCGAGACCGGCCAAGCCAAGACGGCCGTTAGCTTCTAATCCGGTATGCCAAGACTGATAGCAATAATCGCCCCGCAGACCCAGGAGCTGGTCGCCCGCGTTCGGCGGGCTTGGGATCAAGGAGACGCCGTCAGCGTACTCAACCCGGGGCTGCCCAAGGCGTACCTCTCCACCTTGGTGGAAGCGCTCGATCCCGACCTGGTCGAGGAGAGCGCGGGTGATACCCCACGGGTCCGGCATCACCCAGTCCCCGACGGCGCCGCGCTGGTGATAACCACCAGCGGCACCTCGGGGCCGCCCAAGGCGGTCGTGCACACCCATGATGCGATGCGAGCCTCGGCCCTTGCCACCGGGCTACGGCTCGGTGTGACCAAGGGCGAGGGGCAGTGGCTGTGTGCCTTGCCGCTCACCCACATAGGAGGGTTCTCCTCCATCACCAAAGCCATGCACCAGGGCCTGGAATTGAAGGTTTTCGAGCGCTTCGAGCCTGACGCGCTGGAGCGAGCCGCCCGGCGTCAACCCAGCTATATCCCGGTGGTGCGCGCGAATCTGGCGCGCATGGACACTTCGCTGTTCGCAAAGCTCGTGCTAGGTGCAGGTGTCCCACCCGCGGAAATACCGCCCAACGCACACGTCACCTACGGGCTGACCGAAACAGGGTCGGGCCTGGTCTACGACGGCGTGCCGCTTCAGGGCGCCGAGGTGGCGATCGCACCCGACGGGGAGGTGCTGCTGCGCGGGCCAATGCTCGCCCCTTGCTATCGGGACGGCAGGCCGCTGCTCGGCCCGGATGGCTGGTTCCATACCGACGACGCAGGCGCCTTCGAAGGCGGCCGCCTAGCGGTCTTCGGCCGCCGCGGCGACGTCATCAACTCGGGTGGCGAGAGGATCCTGCCCCAGCAGGTCGAGGCGATAATCGAACGGCTTCCCGGCGTAGCGGAGGTAGCCGTGGTCGGAGTTGATGACGAGGGCCTGGGCCAGGCCGCCTGGGCGGTCGTCGTTACCAAGGCAGGAGAAGATCCTCCCACTCTGGAGCAGGTCAAAGAGGCGGTAAGGGGGGTGCTTCCCCACTACTGCGCGCCTCGGGTGTTGAAGCTCGTCCCCCGCCTCCCCAAGACGCCTCTGGGCAAGGTGCAGAAGCACCTGCTGCGCGAGGAGCTTTCCCGCTAGCGGATGGAGGCCACCATGGCGCCCCCGTCGACCACCAGCACCTCGCCCGTGATCCAGCCGGCCAGGTCACTGGCGAGAAAGAGAGCGGCGCCGGCGATATCGGAGGGCTCCCCTATGCGGCCCAGCGGCAACCGTCCGCTGACCCTCTCCTCGTGATCCTCCCATAGGGCACGGGCGAAGAAGGTACGGACCAGGCCGGGCGCAATCGCATTCACCCTGACCTGGGGCCCCAACTCGTTGGCCAGCTGCCGCGTCAGGTGTATTACCCCGGCCTTGGAGACGTTGTAGTAGCCGATTCCCGGCTCGATGCTCATGCCACCTATGGAGGCGATGTTGATGATGCTGCCGCGCTGGCCTCCCTGGAAGCCGAGGCGCACCGCCGCCTGGCTCCATAGCAGAACCGCTCGCAAGTTAACCTCGGTGATCTTGTCGGCCCTGGAGGCGTCCAGGCCCATCAGCGGGCCGAAATAGGGGTTGGTGGCGGCGTTGTTGACCAGGACGTCGAGCCCACCCATCCGCGACACGGTCTCGCCGAGGACCCGCTCCGGCTCATCCACTCCTCCGGCGTTCGAGGCGATTACCTCAACGGCGTCGTTGCCGGTCGAGGTGCGTATGTCGGCCGCCGCCTCCTCGAGCGCCTCGATCTTCCTCGAGGTAAGCATGACCTTGGCTCCGGACGCGGCGAAGGCCTGGCCTATCGCCTTGCCTATCCCGCGCGATCCGCCCGTCACCAGTACCGTCTTGTCGTCAAAGCGCATCTCCATCCCACAAAATTAGGCCAAAGGCCCGCCCGAATGCCGCAATTACACCGATTGACTACGCCAACTATGGCCTCGCACCGGCCGGGGTTAGATTGGACTTTGCTGTTATAAAGCAAAGCCGTACCGTGCCGGACCGCCCGGCACCTGCCAGGAGAGCAAGCTTGGGAGCCAACCGCCTTAGCAATTCGACCAGCGCCTACCTGCGCCAGCACGCCGACAACCCCGTGGACTGGTGGCCGTGGAGCGAGGGGGCCTTCGAGGAAGCACGGCGCCGGGACGTGCCCGTGCTCCTCTCCATCGGATACTCCGCCTGCCATTGGTGCCACGTGATGGCGCACGAGTCGTTCGAGGACCCCGAGATCGCCGCCATCATGAATCGGTCTTACGTCGCCATCAAGGTCGACCGGGAGGAGCACCCGGACGTGGATGCCGTCTATATGGAGGCGGTGCAGGCCATGGCGGGGCGGGCCGGATGGCCTCTCACGGTCTTCCTCACTCCCGACGGCCTTCCCTTCTACGGCGGAACCTACTTCCCTCCTCACGAGGGAGCCGGTGTGCCCAGTTTCCGGCGCCTTCTTACGGAGGTCTCCCGCGTCTTCGCAGAATCCCGCGACGAGGTCGAGGAGCAGGGCATCAGCCTGCAGAAGGCAATCGCCGCGCGCACCTCGGTCCCGGCTTCCCCAAATGAGACTCCTCCCGCCCCCAAGGAGTCGGCAACCGCCCTGGCCGAGGCTATCCTGGCGGCGCACGACCCGGAGTGGGGCGGAACGGGCCGGGCCCCGAAGTTCCTCCAGCCCCACCTGTGGATGGCAGCTCTTGACCTGCGCCTGCTCGGCGCCGACCCCCGCCTGGAGCAGGCCCTCACCACCACGCTCGACGCAGCCGCGGCCGGCGGTATCTACGACCACCTCGCGGGCGGGTTTGCCCGCTATTCCACCGACGCCTTCTGGATGGTGCCACACTTCGAGAAGATGCTCTACGACCAGGCGCTTAATGCGCGCCTATACCTGAGGGCTCACGTTGTCACCGGTAATCCCGACTACCGCCAGGTTGCCGTCGAGACCATCGACTTCACTCTTGCCAGTCTGCGCGAGCCGGGCGGTCTCTTCGCAGCCAGCCTCGACGCGGACTCCGAAGGCGAGGAGGGCAGCTACTACGTCTTTCGACGCGAGGAGATCGAGCAAGTGCTCGGTACGGGCGCCGAGGAGTTCATCGCCCACTACGGGGTGACCAAGGCGGGAAACTTCGAGGGGCGCAACATCCTCCACCGGACCCGGCGAGGAGAGATGGCCCGGAGCGAGTCCCTGGAGCGCTCGCGTCGCGAACTTCTAACCTACCGCGAACGCCGCGCGGCGCCCGGGCTGGATGACAAAGCCGTGGTCGAGTGGAACGCGATGTTCGTGGCCACTCTGGCCGAGGCAGGCTTCCGGCTGGAGAGGCAGGACTACCAGGAGCTTGCCGCTTCTAGCTTCGATCTCCTGCTGGCACGGGCCACATTCACCTCGACCCCCAAGCGCCTGGCGGCGGAGCAGTCGCCCCCGGCGGTGCTCGCCGACCACGCCCAGATGGTCGGCGCCGCCATCGCTCTCGCGCAGTTCAGCGGTGAACCACGTTTCCTGGAGAAGGCAATCGAGCTCTGGGATCAGCTGCTGGAAAGCTTTGATCGAACGGGTGGGGCCTTCGTAACCACCGCAAGGAAATCGCCGGGACTTATCGCCAAGGTCCCCGACATCTTCGACACCGCTTATCCTTCCGCCAACTCCACTCTGGCGCGCGCGGCCTTTGACCTCTCGGTCCTTACGGGCGACACGCGCTATTTCGAGACTGTAGAGGAACTCCTGATCGGCTTGGGCAATAACCTTTCCGCTCACGCCATAGCCTTTCCCAGCCTGGCCGGTCTGATCGCGGTGGCAGGTGTAGGCAGCGCCGAACTCGTCATCCCGGGACACAGCCACGAGCTGCTCGAAGTGGCACGGCGTGCGTACCTGCCCAACCTGTACCTGCTCTACGGCGAACCCTCTGCCGGCCCGCTCTTCGAGGGGCGCCGGCCGGGCAACGCCTACCTTTGCCGTGATTACGCCTGCCTCGCCCCGGCTTCCTCGCCAGCCGAGCTTTCCGCACAGATCGAGCGAGTCGCGGCCGAGATGCGCGGTTAGGTTGAATGCGGTATGCGAGCACACTGCCAAAGACGCGCGGCGGCGCTGAGATGAGAAGGCGGGATCGGGAGGATCGGCCCCTGGCGGTGCCGTTCGTGGTGCTCGGGCACCTGGGTAGCGAGCTTTTTGCGCTGAACCTGGGCACCACCAGAGTAAACCGTATCGAAGGCGCCGACCTGGCAACGGCTTCCCGTGCACGCGCCTTCGAGGCGATGCTCCTCGGGGGGCTGGACCGACACCACTTAATGGACCAGGGACGTCCCGAGCTCATCTACGGTACCGCGTTCGAGCCTTCGCGGCAGGCGCCATCCAAGCGCCAGCTTCGCACCATGCTGGAGGACAACTGCATCCCTGACGGCATGCACGTGCTCGGCTCTCCGGGACCGTCGGTTGCCTATGCCAGCCTCGACGGCAACCGCTCGTCCACTGCCCTGGTACGGCTGCATAAGCGCTTTGCCATTGAAAGAAGCGCTCGCTCGGGCAAGCTTTCCGCACTCTTCCCCAAGGACGGGGCGGTCCTTTCCTACCCGCTCCTCGACCAGCGGGCGGTGGCGACCTTCCCCCGCGAGCTCGAGCGCAGCACCTCGCTACGCGAACTCTCCGCCTTCCTTGGCTTTCGCCCTGGATACCTGCTGATCGCCCTTGCTAAAGTTCATGGCGGCTACTGCAAGAAGGTCGTCGTCAGCATCCTCCCCGAGCTCTGAGACGCAACGGCGGCCGATGGCGGCCGCGGAGTTTCCCAAGGAGCATAACGATGCCAAAGAACACTTATCACCCCGCATTCCTCGATGCCATGGCCGAGCTGGAATCACTGGAGCCTGATATCCGGGCCCAGATCGAAGAGGTTGCAGCCAAGACGGGCTTCATCCCAAACGTCTTTCTGAAACTCGCGCTGCGGCCGGCTGAGTTCAGGGCGTTTTTCGCCTACTACGACGCACTCATGGTCAAGGATTCGGGCCTCACAAAGGCCGAGCGGGAAATGATTGTCGTGGTCACCTCGGCCGCCAACAACTGCCTCTACTGCGTGGTGGCACACGGGGCGATCTTGCGGATCTACTCCAAGAACCCCCGCCTCTCGGACCAGGTCGCGACCAACTACCTCATGGCGGAACTCTCGCCCCGCCAGCGGGCAATCTGCGACTTCGCCCTCAAGGTGTCGGCACGCGCTCATTCCCTCAGTGACGAGGACTACGCGCCGCTCCACGAGGCTGGCTTGGACGACGACGACATCTGGGACGTCGGCGCGATCGCCGCCTTCTTCGGACTCTCCAACCGGATGGCGGGCTTGACCGGGATGACCCCCAATCCAGAGTTCTACTCGATGGCGCGAGGCTGAACGAAAATCACAATCCACACCTCCTGAACCGCTTTTGCGAGGCTACAAACGTTACGATACAGTTGCAAGTTTGGATGCATCATGAATCCCAAACGGATCCCATCATGCACTCCAGAGCGCGGGCTAGGGGCGCTGCTCTTAGCGCCGGGCATGGTGCCGTGGCGGGACTGCGACCGGGGGGTGGAGGCAAGAGGATGGAAACAGGCAGTGGCACTGGGCCGGTTGCCGACGGCGGCGCCGCGAAGGGCTCCCGCGCGCCACGACTGAGAGGGAGGCGCCGAAGTGCGCCGGCGGCATCCGAGCGGGCATACGACGTGACCAAACACCGTATTTTGCGCGGCTCCTATGAGGGGGGTTCGCTGATCTCCGAAGGGGAGATCGCCGATTCCCTGCACATATCGCGCACGCCGGTACGCGAGGCCTTCCTCCGGCTGCAGTCGGAAGGGCTGCTCAAGCTTTATCCCAAGAAGGGCGCCATGGTGGTGCCGGTCTCGAACCACGAGATCGAGATGGTGTTCGAGACCCGCCTGGTGCTCGAGCGCTTCGCCATCGAGAAGGCAATTCGCAACGGTCAAGGACCCCGCGTCGCCGACCAGATCGACTCAATCATCGCAAAGCAGCACGGTGCGGTTGAAGCCGGCAAGACGGCCGCCTTTGCCGACCTGGACCGAGAGATCCACAACCAAATCATGGCCGCTGCCGGCAACGAGATCCTCGCCGAACTCTACGACTCGTTGCGCGACCGCCAGATCCGCATGGGCAAGCTCGCCCTCTACCTGAGCCCTGCCCGAGCCGAGCACATCATGGCTGAGCACACGGAGCTCGCCCAGCTTTTCCGGGAGGAGAACCTGGAGAAGCTGCTCAAGAGGATGGCCGAACACATCCAAGGTACGAGGGACGCGCTCGTCTCCTGAGCCCGCGTCTCAAAAGAGAAAGAACCGCTCCGTCCGCGCGCTCAGGGCTACGCTCGTTCCCACTACCAGCTCACCGGCGGCCGCGCCCCGGAGCCTGGCCACTATTTCCGTTCCGGCAAGTTCGAGCCTTGCCTCGGTCTGCCATGGCATCCTGCGCGTCTCAACCACCCTGGCATTCCCGATCGACCGATGTCCCGGCGCCGGTTCAGATTGGCCGGGAGGCGCCAGGGCCAGGTCTGCCGAGAAAAAGCATGCCGTCCTTCCCCTGAGCTCCGGCTCGACGTCGTGGTGCTCCGGGAGCACCACGACGTTGTCGGCCCCGATGATTCGGGCCACCTCCACCGAGCCGGGACTCCCCAGGACCTCGCCGGCCATCCCCTCCTGCAAAACCCGCCCACCGTGCATCACCACAAGACGGTCGGCCAGGTAGGCGGCTTCCAGCACGTCGTGAGTCACGACGAACAGATAGTCCACTGCGCTCTTCACGTGGCTGTCTATGAAGCGCAGATGCTCCAGGCGCATCTGCGCGTCCAGCGCGGAAAGGGGCTCGTCCAGTACCACCAGGCTGGAGTTGGCCGCCATCGCCCGCGCGAGAGCAGCGCGCTGGTATTGCCCGCCCGAAAGCGACCCTGGCATCCTCTTGGCAAACTCCTCCAGGCGCATCTGGCCGAGACGCTGCTCGGGCAGGCGTCCCCGGGTGCCGTATATGGAGGCCAGGCGCATGTTTTGCGCCAGCGTCAGGTGAGGAAAGAGCCCGAAGCGCTGAGGAACATACCCGATCGCCTCCGCGCGCATGGATCCCACCTCCCCGTCCACGCTGACCTCCAGGCCGGGGGCCACACTTCCGCACAGCGCGTTCAGCGTTAGCGTCTTTCCCGATCCCGACGGGCCAAGCAGGACCGTACAACCCCTGGGTGCCGTGAACTCGGCCCGAAGTGAAAACTCTCCGACCATCCCTTCAACGCGAATCCTCGATCCCTCGGCGCGCGCTTCCGGGATGGCGGTGGGGGGCCGCTTTCGAGCCGGTCTCTCCAGCAACGAGAGCAGCCTGGAGGATGGCCACGACAGCCTCGAGATGGCCAGAGCCATCAGCCCGGAGAGAGCGAGCGTCGCCAGCACCGGTGCGGCTGTCGCTCCGAGCCCGGAGCCCTCGAAGACCACGTAGGTGTAGACAGGGAGGGAGAAGGGGCTGTAGGCAACCAATAGGACGGCGCCGAACTCACCGAAGGCGCGCAGATAGCCGAGGATGATCGAGGAGCGAATGGAGCTCCATGCCAGGGGGATCGAGATCTGCATCATTTCGGCCACTGGCCCCATACCCAGGCTTCTGGCGACGATGCCGGCCCGCGAATCAAGACCTCCGAAGGCGCCGCGAGATCCTTCCACCACGTAGGGAAGCGAGGCGAAAGACTGGGCGAGGACGATGGCGGCCAGGGTGTTCACCAGCCGGCCACCCAGTGCCCTCCCTATGGGAGACTCCGGACCGAAGGCGACCAGGAGCATAACGCCCGCCACCATGGGCGGTACCCCTAGCGGCAGGCGCAGCAACATGGCGAGAAGATGCGCCCTCCGGGTGGTATGCCTATGCAACCAGTATCCGGTTGGTACGCCCACCAGCACGACCAGAACAATGGAGATCAGTGATGCCGCCACCGAGTTGAACATCGCCTGCCAGAGGTCGGCGGTGGTCGGCGGTCCGACCCTATGTCCCCCGAAGTAGAAAAGCAGTGCGGCAAGCGGTAGCACCAGGAAGGCACTGCCGACGCCCACCACACTCATAACCAGAGCCGAGGTCTGAGATCGGCCGGCCACTCCCCCGGAAGGGCGCCTCAACACTCCCGCGGCTCCTTCACCACCGTCCCAGGCCGGGGCCCTCCCATCGGCTCTGCAACTATCAGAGCTTCACCCCCTTGGGAACGGCCGAGGCGTTGCCGGAGACTTTGGGCTTCTCGGGAAGAATTCCGCCCGCCCTAAGAAGATTGCGGCCCGCGGGCGAGTAGAGGTAGTTCACGAAGGCGGCTGCCTGGGCGGGGTCGGGAGCCTTGGCAAGGATGGTGACGGTGAAGGAGGCTGCGAGGGGATAACCGGTGGGAATGGTGGGTATGCCGGCTTGCTTGGCTTCATTGGAATAGAAAAACCCGGCGTCCAGCTGACCGGTCTCCAGCCGCGCCACCAGGCTCTCCTCCGGAAACACCTGTGCTGGGTTCTCGGTCGTGCCAAGCACAGCGCCGGGAAGCGAGGGATCGTTGGTGGAGGCGGCCACCTCGGCAAGGAGCTTTTCCACCAGCACCCCCTTGGGATCGAGCGCGGGATCGGTCCTGCCCAGCTTGAAGCCCGGCTCCTGCATCACCTTGTACCAGGGCTGGGTCCTTAGCGCTTTTGCGAAATGGGAGGAGGGGTTGTATCCGATCACCAGTGGCGCGCTGCCCAGGTCCGCATACCAGCTTTCCCATGCACCGTTAGCCGCACCCATCAGACCGGCATTAGCCGAAGGCGCGGCGGAAATGAAGACGTCGAAGGCGCTCGTGCCACTTTTGATCTGATTGACCAGCCCGGTCGAACCACCGGGAAGGCCGTCCAGGGTGATCCCGTCCGCGGCTTTGAAGGCCGGACCGATCTTGTTGACCATAAGGCCCACCAGCGAGCCCGCGTAGGCGACCTTCACGGAACCGCCGAGCCGGATTGCCCCGGCGGATCCAGATTGGCTGGGAGCTGCCGAGGTTGCTCCACAAGCCGTTCCGAGCAAGCCCAGAAAGCCGAGGGCGCCGGATGCCAGGCGTCTTTGCGCGCTCAAATCAATACTCCTTGTGCAAAAGATGGCGAGGTGGCGCCTTCAGGTGGCACCCAGGTAGTTGGGCATTACCCCCAGTAGGCGGCGCACGCGCCGCGACTGGATCTCATCCAAGGCGTCAGCGACGCGGGAGTCGGACTCCGAGGTATTGGTGTATGCGAGCCAGGAGCGCTGCACGGCAACCGGCGTGCAGTCCAGTCCCAGCGCCAAAGCGGTTCCTCTCATCGTCAAAGTGGCGTCGAAGTCACCGAAGCGCACCGCTGACGCAGCCTCCAGGTGGGAGTCGAACCCACCCGGTCCAAGCTCGACGCCATAGCCGGCCGCCCAATCGTCGC
>JAJZLQ010000003.1 GCA_021850605.1 Actinomycetes bacterium | reverse complement strand
GAAGCGGTGGGAGCTCACCGACAACCGGGCAGCGAGCGGGATCCGGGCAGCTCGTATGCCGGCCGTAGGGAGCCTCGCCTCGCAGGCTCAGTTGGCCACCTCGGCGGAGCCGGCGAATTCCTGGGCGGCACGCAGCACCCGCTCAGGCTGGGCACCTGCCAGCTCCTCCGGGACCTCCCCGCTCAGCCAGCTCGACGGGGAGGTGAGCCAGGCCCAAAGCTCCCAGGCATCGACACCGGCTTCGATCAGGGCGGCCAGCAACGGCTGCAACTCCGGGCGGGGGCGCCCGGCGGCCGCGAATTGGAAGGCCGGCAGGATGGCCTGACCGGCGTGGCTGACGCTGAAAAGGCGTCTCTCCTTGCGCTGGCGCGTCACCCAGGTGCGCGTGCTGGACACCCGTTGGTCGCCGCGCAGGGAAGCCAGCATCTCATAGGTGAGAACCTCGGTTGCGAGCAATGCATCACGGTGCGCCGCCAGGCGTTGTGCCTGCACCACGCTGGCCGGCGGGGTGAGCGGAACCTGGTGTCGCATGAGTGCCCTCAGCAGGTCGGGACGGGCCTCGGCGGTCGCGCTGGCCTGCATCTCCTGCACGATCGGAAGCAGGCGCAAGGCCTCCTCCAAGTCCCGGCGGGTTACGTCGGATACCTCGAGCACCTCCCCACGTTCGGCCACCTTTGCCATCCCGATCACCGTCCTCCGTCGCTTATTGTAGCGACTGAAACCTTTATCACATTCTATACTCAACGCTTCACAGCTGGCCAGGGCCGGCCATGCTCCTTCGCGTAGGTCCCAGGCGAGGTGCCAAGGGCCCCCGGCCAGGGCGAACGAAATTTCCAATGCCGGTGGCGCAGGAGAATGAGTCGAGCAAAGTCGCGGACAGCCCTACTCGCGCGGCCCACATGCTCCTGGCAAGCCGCGCCCGAAGGGGGTCGCTCCACGTCCGCCGGCAAGGCTGAGGCGCGGGACCACCCAGTCAAGGCGGGTGCAAGTCATCCCTATTGCAAGGGTGCCAAACACGAGAGTGTGCATATTGGCGCGCTAGCGCCGGCGTGCGTTCCTACTAAAGCCCGAAGACAGCCCGCGCGTTGGCAGCGGTGACGTCGGCCAGCTCGGAGAAGTCGAGCCCGCGCTCTTTGGCGATGAACTCCCCCACCAGACGCACGAAGTGCGGGCGGTTCGGCTTGCCTCTGTAGGGCACCGGGGTCAGATATGGTGAGTCCGTCTCCACCAGCATCCGCTCCAAGGGGCACAGCCTTGCCGCCTCGGCGTTCTCGGCCGCGCTCTTGAAGGTTACGATGCCCGAGAACGAGATCAACGAGTCGAACTCCAGGCAGCGCTTCAACTCGGAGGGGCCGCCGGTGAAGCAGTGGAAGACGATCCTGGTTCGGGCGTGCTCGCGCAGGAGTTCGAAGGTGTCGTCCCATGCCTGGCGCGTGTGGATCACGATAGGCAGTGCAAGCGAGTTGGCGAGGTCGACCTGGCGCACGAATATCTCGCGCTGCGCATTGCGGTCCGAGTAGTCGTAGTAGAAGTCCAACCCGCACTCGCCGATCCCGGCCAGCAACCCTGAGGGCGCCTCGACCGCCACGCGGGTGAAAGCATCCCAGCTCCCGGCCAGAGCCTCGTCGGCATCGTGCGGGTGGATCCCCGCCGTTGCGGCCACGGAAAGCCGTGGCAAGAGCGGGCGAAGCTCGGTGGCGACCTTGATGGCGCGCTCGGTTGTGGCGGCCGTGGTGCCGATGAGCATCATCCCCGCCAGCCCGTTTTCCAGGCCCTCGGCGGCGGTTGCGGCGGGATCCTCGTCTTCGTGTGCATGGCAGTGCGAGTCGAACCAGCGTGCCTCAGGCACCGGTGGCCTCCAGCCTGGGGAAGAGCGGCGCCGCCTTGGAGATGGAGGCTCCCCCTGCGTACTGCCCCACCCCGAGCGCCTCGGTGTAGCTCCCCTTCACCGAAGCGGGGTCTATGCCGATGGCGGCAAGGATCTTGGCCGAAGCCTCGGTCAGCACCGGTGCGACCAAAACGGCAACCAGGCGCAGGATCTCCAGCGCGTCTCCGAGCGGCTCCGCCGCTTCGGCGGGATCGGCGGCCTTCCAGGGCGCACGCTCCTCGAGAACCGCGTTTGCGAGACGGACCATGGCCTGCACCTCCTCGAGCGCCTGAGCGGTGGCAAAGCCGTTCCATCCATCTTGGGCCCTGGCAACGTGTGGCTCGATACGTTCTGCGGCGATGGCCCGTCCGGTGTATGCCGGCGCGACGCCGCCGAGGCTCCTGGCCACCACATTGGTGACCCGGGAGAGCAGGTTGCCGATGTTGTTGGCCAGCTCGACGTTGTATCGGTGCTCGAGCGCCTCGAGCGAGAAGTCCCCATCGGCACCCAGAGCATGCTCGCGAAGGAGGTAGTAACGCACCGCATCGGTACCGTAGGTTCCGACCAGCTCTATAGGGTCGACCCCGTTACCGCCCGACTTGGCCATCTTCTCACCTTTGACCAGGAGCCAGCCGTGCACCAGCAGCTTGGACGGTGGCTCAAGCCCCGCAGCCATCAGCATGGCCGGCCACCAGACGCAGTGGAAGCGGATGATGTCCTTGCCGATCAGGTGGTGCGAATGGCGCCATAAGCGCGAGAAACGCTCGAAGTCCTCGGCGTAACCCGTGGCGGTCACGTAGTTGATCAGGGCGTCGAACCAGACATAGCAGACGTGTCGCTCGTCCCAGGGGAGCGGGATTCCCCAGTCGATGGAGGTACGCGAGATGGAGATGTCCTCCAACCCCCCTTTGATGAAGGAGTAGGCCTCGTTGCGCCTGAAGTCGGGGAAGACCGCGTCCGGATCCCGGTCGTACCACTCGATCAGGGCCTCCTGAAAGGCGGAGAGGCGGAAGAAGTAATTCTCCTCCTCCATCTCGATTAGCGGCCGCTTGTGCACCGGGCAGTTGCCGTCAGGCGCGTCGTTGGCGGTGTAGTAGGCCTCGCACGAGACGCAATAGGTCCCGCGGTACATTCCCTTGTAGATGTAGCCACGGTCGTAGATCGCCTGCAGGAACTTCTGCACCGCCTTGGTATGCCGCTCCTCGGTGGTTCGGATGAAGTCGTCATAATCGATGCGAAGTGCCTCCCAGGCCGCCTTGAAGCGCTCCGCGTAGGTGTCGGTCCAGGCCTGGACGCTCATGTCGTTGCGCGCGGCGGAGTCGGCCACCTTCTGGCCATGCTCATCGGTCCCGGTGAGGAAGTAGACCTCGTCTCCCAGGCCACGATGCCAGCGGGCGAAAGCATCTGCGTTGATCATCGAGTAGGCGTGCCCCAGATGTGGCGCGTCATTCACGTAGTAGATCGGTGTGGAGATGAAGAACTCGGTCACGGATTTCCCTCGCTCGATGCCTACGTCAAGACTAAATGCGGGTCATGCCGCCTTGGTCTGAAGTGCCTCAGTGCAAGCGGGCGTATATCTCCGAACGCGGCATCCCGGTCAGCGCCGCCAGGCGCTTGGCGCGCTCGGAGCGGCTGAGCGAGAGGTCAAGGCATGCCTCCAGAACCCCGCCGAGCGCCGCCGCGCGGTCCTCGGTCACGGGCGCGAGCGAGGCGTGCGGAAGCACCAGCACGTATTCGCCACGGGGATCCTCGATGCGCTCGGCGTGGGAGAGTTCGCCGAGCGTACCCGCCATACGATCCTCGTGCACTTTGGTCAGCTCCCGGCAGATCACCGCCTCGGCATCCTCGCCCAGTGCTTCACCCAGCGCCTGCACCACCTTGGCGATGTCGTGCGGAGATACGTAGCCGACCAGGGCCGCACCTCCCCCGGCGGCGGCGCGCAAGGAGCGTTCGAGTTCGGCGCGCACCGGTCGGAGGAAGCCGGCGAAGAGGTAGGGGCCGCCCACCACACCGGAGAGGGCGACCGCGGCCGACTCCGCCGTGGGTCCCGGCACCACCGCCACCTCCAGGCCCTCGGCGGCGATCCGGTGCACCAGTGCGGCTCCGGGATCGGAGATGGCCGGCATTCCGGCGTCGGTTATGAGAGCGATGGAGAGACCCGAGGAGACCTTGGCCGCGATCTCCTCGGCTGAGCGTGAACCGCGCTCCTCACTGTGCCGGTGCACCCCCTTGCCCCGGATGCCCAGGTGGCTGAGGAGCGCCCTGCCCCTTCGAGTGTCCTCGGCGTACACCTCGTCAACCTCGGAGAGGACCCGAACCGCTCGAGCGGTGATGTCCTCGAGGTTGCCGATGGGTGTTCCCACCAGATAGAGGCGGCCACGGAGTTGCTCAGCCACGGAGCTCGAGCTTGTCGCCCACGTGAATGTCGAAGTTCGCCGAGACACGCGCCGGGATCATGACGATCGCCCCGGAACGGAAGGTCAGCCCGCCGATCCGGTTGGGGGCCAGGCTGCGCAGCGAGGTCACGTTCATCTCCTTGTCGCAGACCACCACCAGAACCTTCTCGCCGGACAGGAACGAGTGAAGGAGGTGCCTTCCTTGCAGCACCACCGATTGTTCGCGCGTGAGCACAGACCCCCGCTCCCATGGCCAAGCCCTCGCCTTGGGAGTGAACACGACGGCGCTAGAGAGGACGTTGGCGTCCTTGAGCAGCCAGCTCACTTCGATTCTCCTTGACCGACGCCATCCGGCGAGTTGTGCCCTACTTGCTTACGTTGAAGCGAATCTCCAGCACGTCACCGTCTTTGACTTCGTAGTCCTTGCCTTCGAGGCGAATCTTACCAAGGGACTTGGCGGCGTTCCAGGATCCGATCTCCAGCAGCTCGTCCCAGTGGATCACTTCCGCGCGGATGAAACCCCGTTGGAGGTCGGAGTGGATCACTCCGGCGCACTCGGGAGCCTTGGCGCCGGCCCGGAAGGTCCAGGCGCGGGACTCCTTGTCGCCGGTGGTGAAAAAGGTCCGCCGGCCCAGGATGTTGTAGGCGGCACGCGCCACGCGCGGCAGGGCACCCTCTCCGAGGTCCAGGCCCTCCAGCATCTCGGCACGCTCTTCCGCCTCCAGCAGCGCCAGCTCGGCTTCCAGCTTCACCGAGACCGCCAGCACCAGGCTTTGCGGTCCCAGTGCCTCGGACACCGCCGCCTCGATCTCCGCGGCTTCTGCCAGCTGATCCTCGCCCATGTTGACCACCGCGAAGACAGGCTTGTCAGTAAGGAGGAACGCGCTGCGCAGGCCCTCCATGGTGTCGGCCGGGAGCCCGGCACGGTAGATGGGAGTCCCCTCCCCCAGCACACGGGCCGCCTCCTCGAGTACGGCCACGCCCGCGGCCTGGGACTTATCGGCGCGGGCGCTCCTGCGCCGTCGTTCCAACTGGGTCTCACAGGTCGCCAGATCGGCCATGACCAGCTCCAGCTCCAGCACCGACAGGGCCGCTACCGGGTCATCCTCACCCGGCACGTTGGGATCTTTGAATGCCCGCACCACCAGGCAGAGGGCATCCATTTCCCGCACCCCGGCCAGGAAGCGATTGCCCAGGCCCTCCCCGGTCGAGGAGCCGGCCACCAGACCGGCGATGTCGGTCAGCTCGAAGTGCGCGGCCACCACCTTGCGGCTCTGGGAGATGCGCGCCAGGGCATCCAGGCGCGAGTCGGGCACGATCGCCACACCGGTGGTCGTCTCGGTAGTGGAAAATGGGTGCGCGGCCACCGCCACGGCGCCGTTGGTCAGCGCATTGAAGAGTGACGACTTGCCCGAGTTCGCCAGGCCCACCAAACCGATGCGTTCCAAATCCAGCTTCCCTTTGTCAATTGGCATCCCGGCCGCAGCCGGGCCCAATCAATAGTAGGGCGTGGCACCCCGGCATCATCTGCCGGGCTGGGTAACCATCAGCACTGCCGCCAGCACGAGGGCGAGGTCTGAAACCAGGCTGCGCTTGACGAGCCTGGCACCGGCCGCACGAGCCTTGGCCATATCCTCGGCTCCGGATGCCAGCGCTTCGCGGATGCGTGCCTCCAGAGGCCAGATGGCCATGGCCACGAAGGCAGCGGCCGCCAGGTAGTCGAGCACCACGATGCGAAGCCAGGGATAGCTGGCCAGGCGTGCGCTGCGGTGGTTGAGGAGAAGCAGGGCCAAGCCGAGGATGCCGGTTAGCCACACCATCGAACGCGAGACGGTGCGCTTGGCGGAGAAGAAGCGCTCTGCCTCCTCCCCGGGCATCCCCAGCCGCCTGGCGTAATAGCCCGATAGCGCGACCGATCCGAAGCCGATCAGCGCCGCGGTGGCGTGCGCCAAGAGCAGGACGACATAGGCGGGCTGGTTCGCGGTCACGCGGCTCCCCTCAAGGCACCAGGCGTTGGTAGACCTCCGCCAGCGCCTTGGCGGCCAGCTCCACGTCGGAGAGCGAGGTGGAGGTGGAAAAGGAGAAACGAAGGGTGCTCTTGGCAAGAGCGGCCGGGACCCCCATGGCCAGGACCACGTGGCTCGGCTCCAACGCCCCGGAGGCGCAGGCGGAACCGGCTGCAGCAGCGATACCCGCCTCGTCCAGCAGGAAGAGAAGCTCCTCCGAGGTGGCCCCGGGCAGGAGCAGGTGGGTGATGGCAGGTGAGCGCGGAGCGCCGAGGCCACTAACCACAGCACCAGGAACCAGCTCGGCGACCAGAGCCTCGAAGCGTTGCTGCAGGGTGCGCAGGTGCGCCACCGAGGAATCCACCGAGGCCTGGGCCTCCTCCAGCGCGAGGGTCATGGCGGCAATTCCCGGCAGGTCCTGAGTCCCCGGGCGCAGGTCGCGCTCCTGGCTACCACCCAGGAAGATCGGCTTGAGCGCGCCCCTTTGCTTGGCCAGCAGGATCCCGCAGCCCTTCGGCCCGCCAAACTTGTGCGCGCTCAAAGAAAGCAGGTCGGCTTCACGCCCGAGCGGCTCCAACCGCTGGGCCACGGCGGCCTGGACCGCATCCGTGTGGAAGAGCGCACCGGGCGCGTGCTTGCGTACCATGCCTGCCAGAATCTCCACCGGATACAAGACCCCGGTCTCGTTGTTGACCGCCATCACCGAAACCAGCGAGAGTGCAGAGGCGCGCTCCTTCAGGAAAGCGCGGAAGCGGTCGCGATCCATCGAGCCGTCCGCCTCCACCGCTAGCAGCTCGCCTCCCCCATGAAGCACAGGGGCGAGAACCGCCTTGTGCTCCACCGCGCTCGCGGCGATCAGGCCGGCGTGGGCTCGTCCGGTCACGGCCATGTTGTCGGACTCGGTGGCACCAGAGGTGAAATAGACCTCGGCAGGCGCGCATCCGAGCACGACTGCACAGCGCTCGCGGCACTCATCCAGCTTGGCCATGGCCGCCCGGGCGGCGCGATGCGATCCTTGGGGGTTGGCGGGGTACGCTTCGGCCACCTGCAGGTACTCCGCCCTGGCGGCGGAAGTCATGGCGGTGGTGGCCGCCGAATCAAGGTAGATCGCCACCTTTCCAGACTACCGGCGGCCCGCAATTGGGAAATGGCGCCGCTCGTACCTCTTGCGGTGGCACTGGCTACACTCCCACCCATGACAGCGCGCATCGAGACCGCCGTGATCGTGAGAAGGCCTCGTGCCGAGGTGTTCGAGCGGCTGGCCAGGCTGGAGGCGCACGCAGACTGGATGGGCGATGCCGCCTCGATCACGTTCCTGACGGCCCAGCGCCAAGGAGTGGGGACCGAGATGATCGTGGAGACGCGCGTCGGCCCGCTGAGGAGCGGGGACCGGATGCGCATCACCGAGTGGCGCGCGGACCAGGCCATAGGAATCTCCCACCTCGGAGAGGTCAGGGGCAACGGGATAATGGAACTCTCGGACTACGGGGCGGGCTGGACACTGCTGCGCTGGACCGAGCGCCTGAGCCTGCCCGCGCGTTTTGGAGGCGGCCTGGGCGAATTCGTTGCAGCTCCGGTCCTGAGGCGCATCTTCCGCGCCGACCTGGCTCGCTTCGCCAGGCTGGTGGAGTCGGAAGGTGGCCTACGCCCCGAGCAGGGATAGCATTGGGATTTATCCACTCTTCTTGCCAGGACGAGCCATGAGCTCAAAGATTTGTCCCGGGCAATGGCTCATAGACGGGGTATTAGGCGATGGCAAAGACCGCGGAGGCAAAGGTTGCGCCCTGGAGGAGGCCGGTCGCCGTTCTCACTGTCTCCCACGCGATTCAGCACCTCTATAACGCGGGAATCGCACTCACCTATCCTTTCGTGATAATTGCCTTCCACACCAGCTACACCACCCTCGGCCTCTACCTGACAATCGCCGGGGTGCTGGGCGGCCTGCTGCAAGGAGCCACCTGGCTGGTGCGGAAATACTCGACCCGCTCCGTGCTGGGTGCACAGAACTTCGGCCTGGCGGTGGCCACGGTAGCCGGCGCCGCGTCCGGGACGCTGGGCCTCTTCGGCGCGGCCCGCGTCTTCTCATCCCTGGTCTACTGGCCGCAACACCCTCTCGGCAGCGCTTATCTGACCAACCGCTACCCCAAGCGCAAAGGGTTGGTGCTGGCCTGGCACACCACCGGTGGGACCATCGGAACCATGGCGGTGCCCATCCTCCTCTCGCTGGCCATTGCCGCCTACGGCTGGCGCGACGCGCTCTACCTCCTGGCCATCCCGCTCGCACTGGGCGGCGTCTACGTGGCCACCGCACTTGCCCGCGACCGGGTCGACCAGGAGCAGCACGCCGTGCCGGCCCGGCCACTATCGGCCCAGATCCGGGCCCTAGCCAACCGCTCCAGCGCCACCGTCCTGGTCGCATCGGTGATATCGGCCGCCGGCCGAGGGCTGGGTGTGCTGGCAGCCTACGTCCCCGCCTTCCTGCATCACCAGAGGACATTATCGACGGTGGAGGTCGGCGTCGTCTTCACCGTCATGAGCGTCGGCGGGATCGCCGGGCCCCTCTTCGCGGGCTGGCTGGCCGACCGCATCGGCAAGCGGGTGGCACTGCTAGGCACCTACATCGTCGGGGCGGTGATGATCGCCGCCTTCATGCTGGTGGGAAGCTCACTACTGGCGCTGTCGGTCATGGCTCTGCTGGTCGGCATCTTCGCCTACAGCGAGTCCCCCCTCTTGCAGGCCATGTTCGCCGACACCGTCAACCCGGCCGAGTCCCGGCAGGCCTTCGGCCTCTTTTTCGCCATTGCTTACGGGATCGGCTCCTTCTGGCTCTTTGTCGTGGGACTGCTGATAGACAAGGCGGGCTTTCACGCCGCCTTCTACGCCATTGCAGGCTCGTTCATAGTGGCCGCCCTGGTCATCTTGACGCTTCCCCGGACCAAGACCGCGGGGAATACGACCGCCTCCGCCTAGGCCGGCTTCAACACCTCGGCCGAAATGTACGGCCATTATACCCCTTAGGGTATAATGGCCCTAATAGCGACCAGAGGAGGATACCTTGAGCTTCCGCCACCACCCGGCCCACCGAGCTGGTGAACTCGTGGCCGACGGATATCTTGTGATCGATGTCCGCGAACCCCACGAGCTCGCCGCAGGAGCACTTCCTGACTCCACGAACATCCCCTTGAGCCAGCTTCGCCAGCGTATCGGCGCCTACCCCCGCAACTCCCGCATCGCGCTGATCTGCCAGACCGGCAATCGCTCGGTGGAGGCGGCCGACACCCTGGTGAGGATGGGCTTCACCAACGTCGTCAATCTCCTGGGCGGGGTGACCGGCGCAGCACGCCGCAGCGAAGCCGCCTAATTCAGGGCGGAAATGATCCGGTCCGAGAGTGCCGGCCAGGCGCTCTTGGCGAAATCGTCAAAGGGGCGGTCGGTGAGCAGCACCAGAGCCACCCCCAGCGCGACATCAACCCACAGAAAAGTGCCGCTCTGGCCGAAATGGCCGAAAGTGCCCTCGCTGTTAAGCGATCCGGTCCAGTGCGGCCACTTGCCGTTCCTGATCTCCACTCCCAGGCCCCAGGCATTGTTCTCCTGGCCACCGAAGCCGGGGAGCACGCCGGGAATGGCGCCGCACTGCAGCGAGGTGGCCTCGGTGATGGTGGCCGGCGAGACTAGGCGCGGCAAACGAAATTCCGCCGCCAAAAGGCCAAGGTCCTCTGCCGGGGCCGACATTCCCGCCGCGGCTCCATGGGGCCCCGCCACGGGATAGAGCGAGGGGTCGACCCTGGACCCTTTCATGCCCAAGGGTTCAAATACCGCCTGTGCCACATACTGTGCAAAGGGCATAGCCGCCCGCAGTGAGAGCATCTCGGCGGCGAGCTCGAAGCCAAGGTTGGAATAGACCCTGCGGCTCCTGGGGGGACGCACCCCCGGGAAGGAGGCGGCACCCACGCCGATCAGCTCGGTAAGGTCTTCGGGTCCCACCTGGCCACGCCGATCGCCCGGGAGCCCGCTCGCGTGAGCAAGGAGTTCGCGCCAACTCGCGCCCAGGGGTTCGATCACCTCGTCGAGCTCGAAGAGGCCCTCCTCCATCGCCACCAGGAATGCCAGCGCGGAGATCGCCTTGGAGACCGAGGCCAGTCGGAAGGGCTCCGACGCGCCGGCGGTGGTGTGTGTCTCGGCCACCTCACCGGCCGGGCCGAAGCGCACCAGGCAGGCGGCGGACGCCCCCACCGGCCAGGCCGCCAACTCCGCTTCGATCAACTCCGCCAAGGACACGGGCTCTCCTCTCACAGCGGCAAACCTTCCTCAAGACCATATCCAGCCGGCAGCGTGTCAGCGATACGATCTTGGGCGAGGAACTCCCGTGATAGGACCAAACACGACGATCGAGAGGCTGCGACGGCCGTGGCGGGCCGGCCTTACCCCTCTCGCCGTCGGCGGGATGCTCATAGCCGCTTGCGGCCCGGTGTCGCCAGCAGGATCCGGGACCGCACCGACCACGACCACGACCGCCGGCGTCGCAGCGGCCACCAAGACCAAGTTCCCGATCCCGCCAAGCGCGGCCACCAAGGCACTCGTGGTCGGCGGTACCGCCGGCGGGCGCTCCAACGCCTACCTGGTGGACGTGCACGCTCGCAAGATCCTGGGAACCATCGGCTTCGGCTACGCGGACTCCGATCCGGCCATCGCATTGTCGGCCGGCGCAACTGCGGCCTACGTGTGCACCAGGGATCCGGCTATGGGTTTCCAGACCGTCACCATAAGACTCGATCTCTCGAATTTCACGGCCGCTCCCCCAATCCCGCTCGGCCCCAAGACCTTCAACCTGGGCTGTGCCGGAATCGCCGTGACTTCGCCGGGCCACCTCCTGGCCGAGGTGGGCAACTCGCTCATCGAAGTGCTCAAAGGCGGCACGAGTCACCAGGTCGTGGCCCGGCTCCCGGGCACGCAGGCGGGGCGCATGTCTTTCGACGGGCCGGCCGCCACGGCCTACATCCCGCGTCAAGTCGGGATCAGGCTGGAGCTCATCCCCTTCAACACCTCGAGCAACACTCTGGGGACTCCGATTATCCTTAGCTCCCTCGCTCCCTCGGAAATGACCGGCATCGTCTTTCCCGGCCATGGAAAGGCGTGGGCGCTAGTCACCAGATCCGGCAGCATCTCCGGCTCCTGGATCGTCCCCGTGCTCACCGCGGCGCACCGGGCCGGCAACCCGATCACACTCCCACCGGCACTGATCCCCACCGGCCTCACCGGCTCGGGCGGCTCCCTCTATCTGCTGGCCTTTCCCGGCCCCTTGCAAGGCCCGGCCATCTACAGCATCCAGCCCGCAGGCTCCACTCCCCAGGAATTGCTAAAACTACCCGCCACCTGGGCAGTCGATTTGAAGGCTGCCGCCGGGAGCCTGGTGGTCACCATGGGCACCTCCTCCGCGAGCGCGGCAATCGCCCTCCTCGATCCCGTGGCGCCCTCCGGCCTGACCTCGCTTCCGGTACCCATGGCGGCACAGGCGGGCCCCGGCCCCATCGCGGTTCCCGGCTGAGACGCAAGGGGCCAACAGAGGGTGTCGGCATCGCACCGCCGGGTTGGCCCGGTGAGGACTCAGGCCGTCGAACGAGCGATACGCCACTGCAGATAGGCCGAGATGAGCTGGGCCAGAGCCATGGCGAAGAAGACAGCCGCCCAGCCATAAGCACGGTAGGAGAGGATGAGCGCGCTCATCGCCATCAGGACAGTCCCGCCCGCAAAGCGCACCCGGTACGCGAAGTACAGGTGCCGATACTCCCAGGGCGGGATCATGCGGGCTATGCCGCTTCGGCGGGGTCGGAGCTCGTCCTTGCCAGCGTCCATATCGCACGCTCCTGCACGTATCCACCAAGAGTAACGCCGAGCTCCACCCGCGTAGAAGCGATTCGCTCCCACATCCGTGCCTGGCCCCGGGGAGCGCCAGACCGCCAGTCGGCTAACCGCCGAAGGCCTGGCGGATTCTCACCTCGATCAGCTTGCTCCACCAGCGCCCGGGGCACGGGGGCATCCACTGGGAACCTGAGGGCGCCTGTGGCGGTTGTCTAGCCGGCGGGCTCTTCGCGCAGCTCGGGAAAGACCGACCCGCCGTGTGGGAGATAGCGCAAATAGTTCGTGAACGCCGCGAAGCCGACGACAACCTTGCCGTTCATCTTGAAGTTCGGCACGTTGCAGGCGACTCCCTGTTCGGCCCGAGGAACCGCCGCGAGTATCCGCCGACGCAGCTCCTCCAGGGTCCTGCGCTTGGGCTCGTCCAGAGCCGCCAGCTAGTCGTCGATCTCCTATTTGGACACGCCATCCGGTCTCGCACCGATGGCCGGGCTCCCTTCCCGATCAGGGTCTCGGCTTTCCGGCACCAGGCGGGAATGCATCCGCGCGCTGAACTTGGGGGCCTTCCCAAGGACGACCGGTGGCGTGGCTACGAAGCCGCAGAGGCCCAGGTGGATCGTCTATCTATCGGAGGGAAGCGAGGTCCAAGCACGCGTTGCGAGTGTCTCCGTGCACGCTCTCCGACTGGGCGACTGAGCTCTCTGGAGAGTGGGAAACGTCGCCGGGTTACTCGAGCAGAAGCGCAACTAGTGGGGCGGGAATGGCCCAGCTGGGGTAGTCGAGGTCGAGAATGCTCTTGGTGGCGAGGATCCCCCGACGGAACTTGTTTTCGATGACCTTGGCTTCGCCTCGCCACCCGTCATCGACCCATTTTCCCTCGATCGGTACCGTTTCGAGGGTGGCGGTGCCGGAGGGAACGGCCACGGGTACCAGGTCGATCTCGTTGCCAGAACCCGTGCGGGTGTAGCCGATGGTGTCCCCAGCCACCCAGCGGCCCTCGTCGAGAAGGTCGACCCTGCGGGCCAAGGCCACCCCTAGGGCCTGTTCGGTGAGAGCTGTCATTGCCGGCGGGCGCAAACCAGCTCGTAGGCGGCTGGGCATCCACGCGAGGACCGGGTCGACCAGGTAAAGCTTGGGTTGGGATCCGGCGACCGGACGGCCGCGGTCGTTATGGTGGCGACACCACAGCGCACCGAATCCCCAAGCGAGACGGTTGAGACGCCCGACAGTGACAGCACGGGTCCAGCCGAGCGCTGCGCCCGTGTCGGCCACGTTCAGCGGGCTGGTGGCACGCACGGCGAGCTGTTCGAGGAGCAGCGGTAGCGACTCGGGCGGACCCTCGAGGTTCACGTCACCGCGGAGCCACGCGGCCAGGTCGCGGATGTAGTCGATGCTGATCGCTCCGTTGCGGGCATGCTCGGCGACGGCGCGGGGAAATCCTCCGCAGCTGAGGTAGTCCTACCAGGCCAGGTCATAGCTGTCCAAATCGAACCGTAGCCCGTCCAACACAGCAGCGACATCGGGGCTTTGCAGGGCGGCGGGGTGGACAGCTTCAGGTAGCAGGAGTTCTGGGCGGGTGGCGGTGGCGAAGTCCCTGAAGGTCATCGGTAGCAGGTGACGGACCCGGCGCAGGCCGGTCGTTCCTGCTCGTCCGGTGAGCAGGTTCCCGGCGATGTCCTCCTCCTCCCGCCAGCGGCTTCCGGTCACCACCACGGTGTCGTCTCCGACAGCGGCGGCGTCGCGCGACGCTTTGAGGATGGAGGTCCATCCCGCGATAGCGATGACCTCGTCTAGCAGCCAGATCCGGGCGCGGGGCGCATCGAGATCGGCCGGCCGAGTGAGGTCCCGACCCAGGGTGAAGGTCCGTCGCAGATCTCGTGCGGCCATCCCGTCGCAGGGGACGTGGATCACCTGAAATGGCTGAATGTCTTTCCGGCCGCAGAGGTCAGCTGCGAGGTCCAGCAAAGCGACGCTTTTGCCAACCCGGCGGGGCCCGGTCAACACGACCAGGGAGTCCCCGACGGCACCTGTCGCTAGGTCGTTCAGGACCGAAGGGCGAAAGCCGAGGTCGTGGCGGGCCCGATCACGAAGTAGCCGGTGCGCCCGCACAGCCTCGACCGGGTCGCGACCCAGGGCAGCGGCACGCCACCAGGGATTCGCTTCGGTCAGTATCCACCGGATCTCGTCGTCCCTCAAAGCCCCCCACTGTACCGGCAGGATCACAGAAGTAGGGGGGTTTTAGACATCTTAGATAACAGAACCAGGGGGGTCTGGAAATGATTAGACGACAGAGGGTGGGGGGTCTGACGCTAGCGACGTGACAGAGGGGGATGGGTACGTCGTCCGCCAACCGCGCCTGTCCCATATAGGCACGCCCCTACAACCATCCGGGACGAGACCGGTCACTCGCCTGCGGGGCCCGCGGTTTTTGGCCCGGTCCCAGTGCGGGCCAGAGCCTCGGATTCGTTGGGCAAGATTACCCCAGGGCGGTGCCGCTGTCAGCGAGGCCGTCGTTGACCCCGAGGGCAGCACCGGCATCGGAACTTCGTGGTCGTCAACCTCGGAGTTCCCCCCTTCCCGGCTCGCTCCTACTCGCCGACGCTGAGGTAGCCGCCGACACGGCGGTGCTGGTGGCTATTTGTACAAGATCGGCTGGCGCTGGTCTGGCCGTGCTCGCCCGTTCCTCGGCTTCCGTACCACCTCAACTGGCCTCGAACCTCTCCAAATGGGGCACTCCGGCATAGAGCTCAACCACTTGAGTGCCTCACCTCCGCCGTCGCGCGGAACGAGCACCCCGAGAATCAGCGAGCCCTCGAAGGCACCATCAGATCGCCCCGAGGAGATTGGCGGCTTCTGCCGTCAGGGGAATCGGAGCTCGGGGCTGCGCCCCTAACTTGCCGGTGAGAGTCACGCCCCGGCTGTAGGTTGACCTGGTCATGTTGGATGCTCGCTTTCGTCGCTGCCGCGGTGGGGTCACGTCGCTCGGCCTGCACGCCATGTGGTGCCCGAAATACCTACAAAGGGCTTCTCGGCGGCCGGGTGGCACCACGCCTGAACAAGATGCCCGAGGACGACAACGCTGCCCGCAACATCGGTCGGGCTGGACTGAGCCGTCCGGACGCGCAAGCGGCCTGAAAGGAAATTGGCGGCTTCAGCCGTCAGAGAAGTCACCCGGTCTCACCATCGCCCCAAGACTGTCGAGGGCTCGGGGTTCAAACTGCTGGCGCCTACATGTATATACGTGGGTATTCATGTGTGATATACCCAGGTGCTACTCTGATTGTGATGGGGCGACTGGTACCGATAGGGATGGCAGCGAAAGAGCTCGGGGTGCACCCGGACACGTTGCGTCGCTGGGAAAAGGAGGGCCGTGTAGAGCCAGCCGAGCGCACTGCGGGTGGCCGGAGACGCTACGACTTGGCGAAGTTGCGCCGCCTCGCCCCACACCCGGCACCGTCGACCAGAACCACCGTTGCCTATGCACGGGTCTCGACCAGCGGGCAGAAGGACGACCTCGTGCGCCAGGTGGCGCTGCTCGAGTCATTCTGCGCGGCGAACGGCTGGACCTACGAGGTGATCTCTGATGTCGGCTCAGGGCTAAACTACGACAAGCGAGGGCTGCGCATCGTCATCGACAGGATCTGCTCGGGTGAGATCGCCAGACTGGTGATCAGCCATAAGGACCGGCTGCTGCGGTTCGGGTCCGAGCTCGTCTTTGCGCTCTGTGAGCACTTCGGGACCGAGGTCGTGATCGTGAACGCGTCCGTCGAGTCCTCCTTCGAGGAGGAGCTTGCGTCCGACGTGATCGAGATCGTGACCGTGTTCTCGGCCCGGCTGTACGGCTCACGCAGCCACAAGAACAAGGCGGTCATGGAGACGCTCGCGGCGGCAGCCAAGGAGGTCGCTCCGTGAGCAGCAAACCGATGCCTCTCGCGAAACAGAGGACCGTGCGGCTCCAGACGCTCCCCCTGTCCGCTCACAAGCAACAGCAGATATACGAGCTGCTCCATGCCTTCCGCCTGGCCAAGGACCAATTCCTCGTGGAACTAGCGCCAGCCAAGACCTGGGGATTCCTCGACTCCAAGCGAGGCTTCCGGGACGCGATGAAGAAGGCGGGTGCCTACCCGGCAGGCGTGAACGTGCACCTCGTGGACCAGGCTGCATTCGACGCAGTGGACACCTGGGTGCGCCACATCGAGTCGGTGCTTGCTACGGGGGACGTAAAGGCAAAGATCTGGCGGCGCTACCGCGGCGACGAGTTGCAGCGGCGTTTTGCCTACACCTGCTTGAACCGCTACGGCTGGATCGGGGAGATCCTCCGGGGTCAGGTGCCGGTCGTGGGCTCGAAGGAGCTTGCTGGGTTGGGTGAGAAGGAACGCACCCAGGTCGCCCGCTACCTGCACCGGGTCCTTCGCAAGGCACTCTCCAAGCACGAGAATCCGAGGGCGCACGCCGAGCGGTCGATGTCTCTGGACGACACGCTGTACACGACCTTCACCACGAGTGCCCCACCTGCCGCCAGACCCGCCAGACTCGGAACCCACACCTGCGACCCCGAGCATCGCAGGTGTAGACAGGGCCACATGCGCCAGTACGTGGAGATCATCGGATGCGAGCCAGGGGCTCGCATCGCACTCCCACTTGCCGGGGTGTCGCACGTGTCAGGCAACATCGGGCTCGTGGCAGACGAGGACGCAGACGGTGTAGCGATCCACGTCGTCTACCCCGTGAAGGCACTCGGGGAGGCCACAGGACCGGACGAGTCGATCGACTGGGGTGTGACCGAGGTGTGCACGGACGCTCATGGCATAAAGCACGGGCACGGGCTCGGCAGGCTCCTCGAAGAGTTCACGGAGAAGAACAACGCTGCCGGCAAGGCCCGTGGCAAGCTGCATGCGACCACAAGGGCGCTTCGCAAGGTCAACCCCGGATCGAGGAAGGCCCGGAGGATCGCGAGGAACAACCTCGGCCACAAGAAGCAGGCCCGCTGGCGCGCCCGCGCCCAGTCCGGCGTGCGCACACTGTCCGGACAGGCGGTGAAAGAGGTCGTCTATGGGGCAGGTAACAGGACCAGGGGTAGGGGCAGGGTCCCGCAGTTGGCATACCAGCGTCCTCGCCGGCTCGCAGCCGAGGACCTCTCCCACCTGCGGGGCAAGGCCAAGTCGAAGAAGCTCTCCCGGATCTGCTCCACCTGGATGCGATCCGAGAACCAAGGTCGCATGGTGGTGCATGCGAGCATCGGCGGTGTCGATGCCAAAACGGCGAACGCGGCCTACACCAGCCAAACGTGTCCTGAACCGACCTGCGGGTACGTCTCACGAGACAACCGCCAGGGGGACGCGTTTCACTGCCGCAACCCCTATTGGGATTGCAACTGGCAGGGTGATGCAGACCACGTTGCCGCCATGAACCTCCTGGCCAGGCTTGCCGATCGAGAGATCGGTGTCTACACCCACCACACCGAGGTGAAGACGATCCTGGATGAGAGGTTCCGTCGCCGAAGGGAAAGCCGAGTTGGAGCACGTGCCGTCCCGCAGGGGACCGCCGGCAACGGTGTCCAGGGTGCGTGTGTTGAAGACGGAGCTACCGCTCACGGCAGGACTCCAAGCAAACCACGCGGGCCTCGGCTCGTCGTGGGAGGTGGCGACGCCACCGACTCGCAGAGTCCCGAGCACGCGGCGTGCTCAGGGGAGACTCAGCGGCTGGAGAGCGAAAAGAAAAGGCGCGCCTAGAAACGCCTAGGTTCGCTGGAGCGGAAGCGGCTCCTGCATCAACGACGAAACCCCTCGCCGCAGACCTCCACGGACGTGCGGCGAGGGGTTGTTTCCTCGAGGCCCTCACTTTCGCAAGGAACCCACCGGTACCCGGAGCGGGACTTGAACTCCGATCGGGACCATCCCGAGCCATCCTCCTGAATCACGTTTTGGCTGTTCAGAGGTGGTTTCCGGCCGCCGGTCATCCCACTCCAGGACGCTCTGTACCGGCTTCTCCCGGAGCGTTTGTGATCAATCTGTGATCACGGAGATGCCCGGACGGCATCCGCATCCGGAGTTCAGCCGGGTGTGGGTGGGCACGAGCGATAGGCTCATGACCGTGAGCATGGCATCGATGATCGAGGTCCGTCCGGGGGTTCGGAGTGGAAAGCCCTGCTTCGTCGGCACGCGGATCACCGTCTATGACGTGCTCGAGTACCTGGCAGCTGGCATGACCGCGGAGGAGATCGTTGGGGACTTCCCCGAGCTGACCGTCGAACACGTCAGGGCCGCGATCGAGTTCGCTGCCTTGCGAGAGAAGCGCCTCGCCAGCGCGTGAAGCTACTGGTCGACCAAAACCTGTCCCGCAACCTGGTTGGGAGGCTCCGCGACTACTTCCCCGACTCGGCCCACGTCACGACGCTGGGTCTTGAAACGGCGACCGACAAGGACGTGTGGGACCACGCCGGCGAGCACGGGTACACGATCGTCTCCAAGGACTCGGACTTCCGCCAACTGGCCTTCCTGCATGGTCCCCCACCCAAGGTCATCTGGCTTCGAGTGGGCAACGTCACCACGGCGACCGCGCTCGAGGTGCTCCTCGACCACTACGAAGTGATCGAAGCATTCGAGAACGCCGCTGAGGAAGCCCTCCTGGTTCTGCCAGGGCTACCGACGGAGTAAATGCCGGTGGCTGGTCTGGCCGACGCCGTGTTGCCCCTGATCCGCACCAGGGGAGAACTCTGGCGGCGGAGCGCCGCCAACGACCACGGTGTTCGGATGCACGAAGCAGTCGACATCCTCGAGGCCGCCGCTACGACCGGCGATCCGGCGGAGGTGTACACGGTCACTCACAAGGCGCTCGCGTCCGCTATCACCGTCATTGCCCGCGCCGATGACTCGAGCGGGATCGTCGGCGACGCCTGCCGACGCTTGTTGGATCTCCACCCACGGGCGGCGGCGGCCACTGCGGTGCCCGCGGGAAGGCTGATCGACTGGATGATGAAGTTCCAGTTCGACGGGCAGGTCGACTACTTCGAGCTCGATCCGGTCGCCTACGCCCCCGCGCTGGGCGAGAAGGGCATGGCCGCCTACCGATCCCGACTCGACGGCGTGCGCGCCGACCTGGGCCCCGAACCGGCCGGTGAAGACCGGTGGTCCTCGCCTCACCGCCACGAATGGTTCGTGCTCGATTGGAACGCGAAGCGCCTGGCCGTGCTCGACCGTGACGTGGACGCCATCATCCGCACCCACGCCCGGGACCGCAAGGTCGCGGCGTGGTTCGTCGACACCGCCGAAGCGCTGGCCGAGATCGACGAGATCGATCTCGCCATCGACTGGGCCCGCCGGGCCATCGACATCGGACCCAGGCATCAGTCCCTCCAGGCCGGCAACTACTGGTGCGAACTGCTGGCTGCCCACCAGCCGAGCCGGCTGCTCGACGCCCGGGTGCTCCTGTTCCGCCGCTGGCCGTCCTCGGCTACCGCCGCCGCCCTGCACGAGGTGGCCGGGCCGTCGTGGCCCGGATACCGCGACGAGGTGCTCACCGCTCTCGCCCCCAGCCCCCGCGACGCCGTGCTGTTCGTACTCACGTCGCTGGATGACGTTCCCCTCGCCTGGGACCTTGCGGGCTCGCTCGGGCTCGAGGACAACCGGACCTGGAATGACCTGGCCGAGGCGTACGAGAAGATCGACCCCCTTGCGGTCCTGCCGGTCCTCACTCGTCTGGTCCACAACGAACTCGAAGAAGCCAACGCCCAGCATTACCGCTACGCAGCCCGCCGCCTGGCCAAAATGCGCAAACTCGCAGCCGGCACCGACAAGACCGGCGACGTCGACAACCTGATCGCCGACATTCGCGACACCCACCGCCGGCGTCCTCGCCTGCAACAAGAGTTCGACCGAGCCGGACTGCCCTGACCTTCTCCGGCTGGGCCCGAAATGGTCAGCGCCACAGCAGCTCTCAACAGCGTCCTCGTGGCAGGAACTCACTCTGACCACCGACCTTCGAACCGTGCGCCCGCTCAAGGCGGTCCCGCCCCGTCACAGCCGATCCCGGAAAGCGCTTTCTACTACAAGGACTTTTCTCGTGAGGCGGCACCACGTCGTCCCCCACTTTGTGCCTCAGTGCCGACCGCTACGTTAGCGACCCGTTAGACCGGACTTACGTCCCTGATCGCAGCGATTCCGCCACGTGAGCTGCACAGGTGTTTCAGATTGCTGCCAGAATGTAGCCACTAATCGCTTGACATGTAAATTGCAGTGGTGTAAGATCAAGCCATGCCAAGGCGTGGTGGGGCAATGCACATATCGACTACACGTCGCCACTATGTGACCGCCGACGGTACCGAGCGCGACTACGAGACCCATCTGCTGCGCCGCTCGGTGCGAGTGGGTAAGACCGTACGCAACGAGACACTGGCCAACCTCTCCCATCTGCCTCCCGAGCTGATAGAAGCGCTGCGCGCCGGGCTGGCGGGCAAGCAGCTTGTGGTGGCGGGGGAAGGACTCGAGCTAAAGCGGGCCCTTCCCCATGGACATGTGGCCGCCCTCAGTGTCCAGGCGCAGCTGCTCGGGTTGCCCGGGCTGCTCGGGCCGGCCTGCAAAGAACGCGACATCGCCTATGGGTTGATACTGGCCCGGGCGCTGCGTCCGGCCTCCAAGCGCGCCACGGTCTCCTGGTGGACAGATACCACCCTGGCCGAGGACCTCGGCCTGGCGGGGGTGGGAACCGATGAGGCCTATCAGGCAATGGACTGGCTGCTCGCGTCTCAGGAGTCGATCGAGGCCAAGCTGGCCAAGCGCCATCTGCAAGTGGCCGCCAACCCCTCGC
>JAJZLQ010000029.1 GCA_021850605.1 Actinomycetes bacterium | reverse complement strand
AGGGCCTCTCTACCAGGGCGGGTGCTTCGCGCCGAGACGGCGGCGGTGGTGGCCGCCGCCACCGCTCTGGCCCTTCCCGCCGCCTAGGATCACAGATGTGTAGTTTTGCTGCACCGAGTGAACAATAGGTGTATCATTTTGTGACAAGCCCGCTGAGAGTGCGCGAGTTTTTATGACTATTAGAGAAGATCAGGTCACGGAGAGCTACGCGACAGCGGTGGGTAGCCGCCTGCGTTCTGTCCGCAAGCAGCGAAAGCTGTCGCTTCAGGCCGTCGAAGCCATGTCCAACATGGAGTTCAAGGCTTCCGTCCTCGGAGCATACGAGCGCGGTGAGCGCTCGATCTCGGTCCCTCGTCTTCAGCGCTTGGCCGCGCTGTACGGTGTTTCCATCGACAGCCTCCTGCCCCGCGATTCCGGCGGAAAGGGCTCGCTGACCGATGGCGCCTCGGAGTATGACATCGACGTGCTGGCGGCAAGCCTGCATACCGGGGACCGGACCTCCGGTGGCAAGGTAACCATCGACCTCAACCGCCTGGCCGAGGCGGTTGGGCCCGAGAAGGACGCGCTCAGGCGCTACCTGAACGCAATCCAGGTGCAGCGCCAGGATTTCAACGGGCGCATGATCTCGGTGCGAAGCGAGGACCTACGTGTTTTCGGCGCCATCTTCGACATGACGGCGGAGCAGATGCTGGCTCGCCTCGACGAGATGGGTGTGCGCCTGCGCTAGCCTGGTTTCCGCCGTTCGGCACGGCGGATACGAACTATGCGCCCAGGTCTTTACATCCACGTACCTTTTTGCACCTCCAGGTGCGATTATTGCGCCTTCGCCACGTGGTCGGACCGCTTCGACTTTATGGACGAATACGTCGACGCCCTGTGCGCGGAGATCGCCTCGCGTAGCGCCGAGATGGGCAATCCCGGCTTCGGTACCGTCTATCTGGGCGGGGGCACGCCGTCGCTTCTCTCATTCGCCCAGCTCGAGCGCATTCTTGCCCCGGTGGTGGGCGATGCCGCCGAAGTCACCATCGAGGCCAATCCCGAGTCCCTGGCTCCCGACCCCGTGCGTTATTCCGAGGTGGGGATCAACCGTGTTTCGCTGGGAGTGCAGTCTCTATCGGACCGGGAGCTGGCCCTGTTGGGGCGGCATCACCGCGCAGCCGAGGCGGAGAGCGCCATCGCCCGTCTGCGCGATGCCGGCCTGCGTTTCTCCGCCGACTTCATCTTCGGCGTCGGCGGGGGTGAGCCCGAGCGGATGTTGGAAGAGATCGAGGGGCTGGTGACCGCAGGGGCCCAGCCCGGTCATATCTCCGCCTACGGGCTAATCGTCGAGCCCGGCACTCCGCTTTCGGAGCGCCCCGAGCTCTTCCCCGACGAGGATCGGGCGGTGGACTTCTACCTTGGGCTTGACGGCGTGCTTTCCCGCGCCGGCCTCGAGTGCTATGAGGTCTCCAACTTCGCCCGCCCCGGAGAGCGCTCCGCGCACAACTGGGCCTACTGGATGCAGGGGGAGTATCTGGGGGTGGGTCCGAGCGCCCATAGTTTTTTGCACGGGGTGCGCAGCTGGAACGTCCGGGACTCGTACCGCTGGGCAAAGGCGCTCGCAGCCAGGGGAGACGCCACCGCCGGCAGCGAACTCCTGAGCGAGAGGCAGCTTCTCTTCGAAGGACTGAGCCTAGCGCTGCGCACGAACCTCGGAGTTCCTGAGGCGGCGCTCGATCTGGAGGCGATCCCCCAAGGTCTCTACTCGCGCACCGAGGACGGGCGTGTGGTGCTGACCGTCCAGGGACGCCTGGTGCATTCGGCGGTATCGCTGCTCCTCGAGGAGGATACGGTGAGCCTGGAGGAGCTCCGAATGCATCAGTTGGCCGGTGGGGACGTCGATGCAGGGTAAGCGTCTCTCCAAGGCCGAGGCGATGCGATTGGGCGACGCGCTTGCGCAAGGGGGTGGCGCCGGGCAGCGTTTTTGCGCCATTGCCTCCGCGCTGGCCGGGGCGGGATTCGAGGAGATCGCTTCTCCTGGGGTTTCCGCCGAGTTGGGGGAGTGCTACCGGCGCTGGATGGCCACCCGCCGTGCCCCCGTGGACGAGGGGCTGGTAGAGGAGATGGAGGAGCTGGCGGCGTGGCTGATAGAGATGCGTAGGCTCCCGTGAGCCCGGCTCCTTCTGACCCCCGCGCCCAGCGCGAGGCGGTCTCGGTCGCCGAGAGGCTGGTCCGCGCCTTTCTCGATGGCCACGCTCCACTGGTGGCTGAGCTGGCCGGCAAGGTGGAGGAGTTGGACGGGCTTGGTAACTACGCGGCTTTGGTGGCGGCGGCGAGGGACTGGCTAGCGGCCGGCCGGCTCGGCCCACCCGGGGCGGAGGAAAGGCTGCGCTTGGCCGTCGCTCTGGAAGGGGACCCGCTCGCCTCTTTGCTGGCCCCCGACGCGGAGAGTTAATCGAAGAGGCCCCGCCTCCCTCTCCGGCCGGGTGCCGGTGAGGTGGCGGGGCCTCCAAGCAATCAGTTGTCTACTTCTTGAAGGGGAAAGTCGGGAAAACCGTCTTTCCGAAGGTGCTGTTTACGACCACTGCCATCGAGCCGTACCATGCCAGGATGGCGGTAACGATACCCAGGTAGCCACCGACCTTGATGATGCCGCTGCTGTTGGCAAAGTTGCCCCAGGTCAGGAAGATGAAGGTCACCTCGAGCACCAGGAAGATGACGGCGACGGAGCCGTTGGTCCCGAAGGAGGCGATCAACATGTACAGGGTGAAGATCGTCCATGCGAGCAGGAAGATCGCCACCGCATCAGATGGGGCACCCTTCAGGAACTTGGTTGCCAAGAAATAGAATGAAAGCCAGAATGCGCCGTAAGAGGTGAACGCGACAGCCCCGAAGGTGTTGTTGCGTTTGAACTCCCACATTCCGGCCAGCAGCTGTGCGATCCCCCCGTACGCCAGTGCAATTGGCAGCACGACGACGACATCACCAGCAGGGATGAGGCCGGAGTTTACGAGACTGAGGACGAAGGTAGTCGTTGCGAATGCTGCCAGCCCTAGTGGGCCGGGATCCGCAACAGTAGGCGTGTTTTCTGCCATATGGGACTTGTCCTTTCTGACAATGTTTTTCCCCCGTCGGCCACCCTTCACTTTGCCCGGCAAGCGGGCCGCAAGCACGTGCGGCAGCCAGGGCCGTGCGCTTGCGAGGTGAGGGGTAGCGGCGATTGCCGCTGCTCGCGATTACTGCGGATGCCGGGGTGGCCGCCGCCTCGACCGCAAGGGCCGTTTCGAGACCGAGCGCTTTCGCGCCGGGCCCCGCATCCGGACCGGCATGGGATCGCGCCTGGAATGGCGCGCCCGCCGGCCCGAACACCTGTCTTGGCAGATCCATGTACATCATCGGGCTCAGTGGCCGAGTCCGATTCACTTTGGATCCGCTATTCCTGAGAATTCTCGCGGGACGAGGCCACCTGGGC
>JAJZLQ010000091.1 GCA_021850605.1 Actinomycetes bacterium | reverse complement strand
AACCTCCTCCCCGGCCGCTGTGCGCGCCACAGGGGTGGTCGCCGAGGCGGTGCCGGGCGGCTGGAGACTCGAAGGGGTCTTGGACTGGGTGCCCTTGACGTATCGGGACTCCGGTGCCGCTCTCGTCGCCGTGGTGGAGACCGCCGCGGGTCCGCGTCTGCTCGCAGGCAGGCTGGCCCGGCTCGAGCCGGGTATGAGCCAGGCCACCTCGATGCTGGGTTTCAGAGGCGTCCCGTTTGCTTCGCTGCGGCTTTCCGGGGTGGTGATCCCAAGCGGGGCGGTGGCAACTGATGGCGCACAGCCCCAGCTGGCCCTTTGGCGAGCGGCCCGATTGATCGCCACCGCAGCACAGGCCACCGGAGTGGCGGCGATGGCGCTGGAAGCGGCGACGGGCTACGTGCGGGAGCGCCGACAGTTCGGACGGCCGATCGGTGAGTTCCAGGCTCTGCGGGTGATGCTGGCCGATATGGCCACCCGGGTGGAATCGGCCCGGCGCCTCACCTATGCGGCGGCGGAGGCAATCGAGTCCTCGACGGGGCCGGAGCCCGCCCGCCTGGCGGCGTCGGCAAAGCTGCACGCCTCCGATATGGCTGTGAGCGTGGCCACCGACGCCGTTCAACTCTTCGGAGGTTACGGTTTCATGCAGGACTACCCCGTGGAGAGGGCGATGCGGGACGCGAAGATGACCCAGCTCCTGGCGGGAGACCGGCTGGAGCAGCAATGCGCCATCGCCGACATCCTCTACGCGGCGGGCCCCGACAAAGCGGCTGCAGGGCCGGAGCGGTGAGGATGGTTTGTATGCCCGCCATCTTCGTGTCCGGTAGGATCAACCTCAGGGATTGCGAACCAAGCGGCGGATACCGCCTCGTTGTACACGCCTGCCATCCGGATGGACCGAGTTGCAACAAGTGGGCATTTGCAGCGGATGGGAGGTCCTGAGTTGGTTCTGAACGGTGATGCTACATTGAGGGACGACGGGCCCGAGGCCATCAAGGCGGCCAGGGTCCGTTGGCGCAGGAGACAGATCGTCGACGCCGCGACCGGCCTGCTCACACGGGTCGGCTTCCAGCGGATGCTGATAACGGACCTGGCCAAGGAAGCGGGAGTCAGCGTCGGCACCATCTATCAATATGTCGACTCCAAAGAGGACATTCTCACTCTTATTGTCCGCGACATTCTCGAGACCTACCGAGCCGAAGTTCCGGCTGCGATGGAGGGGATCGAGGACCCAATCGAGCGCCTTCAGGCGGGATTCCGAGCTTATTGCTCGATCGTGGACGAGAGGCGGGCGGCAACCCTGCTGGCCTACCAGGAGGGCAAGAACGTGCCCAAAAAGGGCCTCGAAGATCTGAAGGACATGGAGCTCGAGACCAACGGTTACTTCGCCGACTGTATCCGCGAGGCGGTTGCGCAGGGGCGGGCATGCTGCTCGGTTCCGGACTTGACGGCATTCAATCTCACCATGCTCGCTCATACCTGGGCACTCAAACACTGGTACCTGAAGTCGCACTTCTCCCTGGACGAGTACATCAAGCTGCAGCTTGGCGCGGTTCTAAGGTCGATCGTCTCGGACGAGTACCACGACACCTACACGCATCTCACGGGTGTGCCCGGGATCTAGCGTCAGTCGGCGGCCGGCAGGTCGGCGTGAACCGGCCCTGGCGTATCTCCGGCCGCTCCCTGGCGGTTGGCGTTTTCACTTGTGCCTCTATGGCTCGGGCCCAACTGTCCGGCCGCAGGATCGCACATTTTCAAAGGTGGTTTTACATGACAGAACTTGGCCGGCGGACGGGCCGTCCCCCCTTGAGCGGGATACGGATCCTCGAGTTCGGTGGAATCGGGCCGGGCCCTTTTGGCACCATGATCCTTGGAGACATGGGGGCCGAGGTCCTGCGGATCGATCGGCCGGGCTTCTCGGCCATGGCGCCGGACAACATCCTGCTGCGTGGCCGCCGCCGTATCGAGGCCGACCTTAAATCGCCGGTGGAGCGGGACAAGGTGCTGGAACTGTGCGCCTCGGCTGACGTGGTAATAGAGGGCTTCCGCCCTGGCGTGATGGAGCGGCTCGGATTGGGCCCAACGGAGTGTATGGCCCGCAACCCTGGGTTGGTCTACGCACGCATGACAGGTTGGGGCCAGTACGGCCCCTACGCCCGTGCCGCCGGACACGACATCAACTACCTGGCCGTCGCCGGAGTACTCGACACGATAGGGCGGGCCGGCGAGGCCCCGGTGATCCCGCTCAATTACGTGGCCGACTACGGCGGAGGGGGCATGCTGCTGGTGGCGGGTGTGCTGGCGGCGCTGGTGGAGCGCTCGGTCTCGGGCCTTGGCCAGGTGGTGGACGTGGCCATGGTGGACGGTGCCGCGCTCTTTCTTGCCGACGTGCTTTCGCGTTACCAGCAGGGCCAGTGGATACCCGAAAGGGGATCGAATCCGTATGACTCCGGAGCGCCCTACTACGACGTCTATCGGACACTGGATGGCAAGTACATGGCGGTCGGGGCCATCGAGCCCCAGTTTTATCGTGCGCTATTGGCCGGCCTGGGCTTGACCGACATCGACCCCGCGGCCAAGGAGGAGAGAAGCACCTGGGCCGAGACCCGCCGCCGGGTGAGCGAGGCGTTCGCCTCGAGGACCGAGGCCCAGTGGTCGTCCGTCTTCTCCGAGCTGGAGGCTTGCGTGACTCCCGTGGTGCCCTTTACGCGGCTCTCGGAGGAGCCGCATCTGATGGAGCGCGGAAGCTACTCGGTCTCGGACGGGTCCATCCAGCCCGGGGTGGCGCCGCGCTTCTCGCGCTCACAGGTGCCCGCCGGAGGGCCGGTCGTCGAGACGGTGCTGGACGACGTCCACGCCGAGTGGACAGGCTCAAAGCCGGCCGGGTGAGTCCTGGACTGGAGTCGGCTCCGCGGGGCTGCCGGTTCGCCCGGGCGCGCCCGGGAAGCCGGGGTGAGGCCGAGCGGACAAGGGCGCCAAGGGCATAGATGGAGCGGGTGCGCCCGGCGTTGAGCTCCTGCCGTGCCACCACCGTTCACCGGCTTGGTCGGCGTAGGAGTGCTTTACGGGCCCCCTTCGCCGAGTGCCCGATCGCCTCGGCGTCGATGGTGTCGTCGTTTGCTCCCCGACCCGGAGGCGAACGATACGACATCGGGGCGCTGCCCCCTGCGAAGCTGAGGAAACCATCCGCTCCAGGGCGTTTTCTGGTGGCCAATGGCAGATGTCCATAGTGAATCCCCACGATTTCATGGGACGCAATCTTCTTTATCGCTAGCACGGCAGGCATGCCCCGGAACTCACCTGCATGTCAGTTCCTGTCGATACTCGTGGCACCCAGGAGTCCTGGATTCCGCCTTGTTGGTCAACACTGCTACCGAGCACTCGATCACAGACAGTGTTGCTCGAGCGATGGTTGCCCGAGCCATCGTGGTTTAAGGCACTAAGCCTGGATTCACCGACCCTGCCT
>JAJZLQ010000099.1 GCA_021850605.1 Actinomycetes bacterium | reverse complement strand
GGCGTCGGCGGCCATGTCCGCAGCCGCGCGTGCACGGGCTAGCGACCCGTTGCTATATCGCACCTCAAACGGATATCCGGCCAGGTGCGCAAGTCCTGAGCCCAACTCCATCGGCCAAACGCTAGTCGCCTGCGCAGGACTCCTGCGGCGCGTGCATCCTCACGGGTAGAGCTTCTCGTGCACTCGACTGGGGCATCCGCGAGACCGGCGACTGCGGCGCCTCGGCGAGAAAAAGGGCTTGGGGAGCCCTGGGGCCGGAGAGCTCGGCTACACCTCGACGTCGATGGAACTGACCAGGTTCGCAAGATCCGGCTCCTGCGAAAGGTCGATCGGCTCGATGGACTTGGTGCGGCTCCCTGCGTTCTTGCTCACGTCGGTGGCGCATTGGTCCATGATGTCGATCGAGCCGGCGTGGGCCCAGTCGATGCCGTTCAGGGAATCCCGGCTGAACGTCGCCGCCAGCATGCACTCCAGTCGCGGATGACCATAAACGTCTGCGGCTCCATGGCGTACAGCCACCACGCGCACAGACGCCAAGCCCGGAGCGACGGCAAGTGCCTCGCGCACCGCGGCAAGAGAATGGCCGCATATCGCAGTCAAATAGATGCCTGCGGCCTCTATCCTGGTCGTTTTTCGCAGCGAGATGTTCCCGGCAGCCGTGGTCGAGGGAAGCCGCTCCGGAATCACGTCCTCGCCCGGGACGATCACCGCGATGCTGGCTTCGGCTCCCTCAACCGAGACGGCGGCGGCATGCATGCCACCGCTTTCGAAGGCCTCGTTCAGCGTCGCCAGGACCACGTCCGAATCATTGGCGAGCAACTCCTTCCAGCGCGCGTCCAGCTCGGCCTGGGTCGCCTCGCGCTGGCGCTCGAGTTCGGCATGCTCGGCCGCAATCTCGGCGTCCGCATCGGCGGCCGCTTGCTTCTCCGCCCCAACGCGCTCAGAGTGCTTCCAGAACCCGATTCCGCGCAGGGCTTCGGCGCGATGCCGCTCGCGTATCGCCGCCTCGTCCACTGCCGGGGCCGGTGGCGCCACCGGTGGCGTCACCGGGTCAACGGCGCGCCGATGAAGTCCCTCTATCGCCTCGAAAGCGGCTGCCATCTGGCTCGCTTCAGCAGCCTTGGCGGAGACCGTCTGCCGCTGCGCCGGCCGTTGGGTGAGGCCGGCGGACGTGGCAGCGGCCGCAACTGAAGACCCTTGGGAGTGGCGAGCGCTCGACTTACCACGCGTGCTGCCAATGCTGTGATAGAGAGTGAAGGGCCCGGCGCCGGTGGAGACTCCCGCCCGGTACCCGCCGCCGATATGAACCCGCGCTGCGCGCGGGCCGATTGACGTTCTGACTCCCGAGCTTGTCAGCCTCACCCGCACACCTGGAGCGACTCTGAAATAGATTCCCACGGCAACCACCATACTCAAAGCCGCCTCGGGCAAGCCGCCAATTGCAGCTCCGCAGCCCAGACGGCATACCGAGCTAGTGCCCAGCGGTACCAAGCAAGGTGACCTCGTACTCTATACCTCCGGCCCCGCGTGCTTATACCTCCTAGCGTGAGTGGACGGATGAGCATTGGCCGCCACGCCGGGCTACGGCGGCTTGCATACGCTACCGGCGTTGCAGCGTTGGCCTCGGCGCTGGCGGGCTGCGGAGCCGCACCCGGCCTGGATAGGCCGGCAGGCACGATGCCGCCCACCAGCCTGGCACCCGCGACGAGTTCCGGCCCCACGACCACTTCCGAGCCCATCACCACCTCGACCACCACGACCATGGCCCTGCTGCAGGAGGGGGATAAGGGGCCCTTGGTTTTGGATCTGCAACAGCGGCTCATCTCCCTCGGCTACTGGCTGGGCTCGCCGAATGGAGTGTTCGGAGACAGCACCCAACAGGCGGTCTTCGCGATTCAAAAGGCAGCCGGGATCCCGGTCGACGGGCTGGTCGGGCCACAGACGCAGGCCGCCCTGAACCAGGGCGTCCGCCCCAGTCCACGAAGCACCAGCGGCTACTTGGTGGAGGTTGACCTACGCGTGAACCTCGTAATGTTCGTGAACGACGGGCATCTCGAGTACACCGTGAACACTTCGACGGGAGGGGGATACACCTACACCGTCGATGGCCAGAGGGCTGTCGCGGCCACCCCAGTCGGGAGGTTTCACGTCATCTGGGAGAAGGACGGGCTCATCACCAACTCGCTTGGCGAGCTGTGGCGCCCAAAGTTCTTCTACAGCGGCTTCGCCATCCACGGCGACTCCGTCGTGCCCCCGTATCCCGCCTCCCACGGATGCGTGCGAGTAAGCAACGAGGCGATCGACTGGATCTGGGCGCAGAAGCTCGCACCGGTCGGGACCGAGGTGTGGACCTATTGGTAGATCAGAGGTGCTTCTCGCCTCAGCGCAGCGATCCCCACATGAGAATTCGTTTGAAGGGATAGAAGAAGGGCTTTCGACAGCCGAACCGCTCGAGAATACGGGCCTTGTATAACTCGACGAATTCGGCATACTCATGGGGAACAAGCAGCTCTTTGACACGGTTCATGGACGTCCCCTTCATCCATTCCACCAATGCCTCGGCGTCCGGCAGGACGTGCGCGTAGACCTGCATCCTCACCTGCTGCCGCTTGAAGCCGAGTTGGTAGAGGAGGCTGGAATACTCCTCCGGCTTGAGGACATTTGCCGCAACCGGATCAGGAGGCGCGTTATCCCCGAGGCGCTCCCGCGCCAACTCGGTGAGAACCAGGTGCGACGGGTGATCCCAGTTGCTGGGCACCTGCACGGCCAGCTGGCCACCGGCGGCAAGCGATTCGCGCCAGCGCCCGAGCACCGCCGCGTGATTCCCGACCCACTGCAGTGCCGCGTTGGAGAAGACGATGTCCACACCGGACCCGTGCCACGTGGCGATGTCACCGGAGGTGAAGGAGACTTCGGCGCCCGCGGCCGAAGCGGCCCGTGAAAGCATCTCCGGCGACGAATCCACACCCAGCGTGCGTCCCGCCCCGATTCGCCGATGGAGTGCGGCGGTCAAGCGCCCGTCACCACATCCGAGGTCTACCAGGCTTGCACCCTTCCCAGCCTCCAAGAGTCCGGCAAGGTCCCAAAAGGGCTGCTCGCGTTCGGCCGAAAATAGGCCGTATTGATCGGGGTCCCATGGCGAGCCTGGCAAATCTTTCCTGTCTTCTTCGTGCACGCCTCGACTAGGAGTCAAAGCCAAGGCCAATTCGGTCAAGCAGCCTAAGCCACGCGTTGCGCCGGCCACGTCTATCAGCACCCGCGAGGGAAGCACGAGTCGCCCGGATCACTCCGTAGCGAATCGGCTCTGGAGGAAACGGGAGCGGACGCGATCGGACCAGCTCGAGTTTGGAGATCTCCGTCTTGTCCCCGAACATCATCTCGTTCATCACCCGGGCGGCAAAGCGAGTCGACGCCACGCCAAGGCCGGTGAACCCGGCTGCATAGGTCACCGCGCCGCGATTGG
>JAJZLQ010000066.1 GCA_021850605.1 Actinomycetes bacterium | reverse complement strand
CATCGTCGGCGAACGCCTCGCCCGAAGCATCGCGGATGACGCAGTCCCCCACCGCGCCGACGCTGTGTTCGGGCGCCAGCCGGACGCGGATGTGGTGCCCCGGGGTTCCTTCGACCAGGAAGTCGCAGCTGTCCCCCTCGGGCGCCCTGCGCAGCGCGCCACGAAGGAGGGCGAGAAGGCGTGGGGTTCCCTCCAAGCTCAACGAGCGATACGGGGACTTCCCTGAGGTTCCCGCGTGGTCCTCCCGGACGGTGTAGGCGGGGCTTGTTCGGTGCAGCTCGGCCACCAGTGGAGCGACAGCCGCGCGGACAGCGCGCTCGTCGGTGTCCACCTGCAAGGTGATCGTGGGCACCCAGGCACCGTCCTTGCTGGTCATCTCCAAAGTCGACCACTTCAGTCCACGGCGGCTGAGGCGACTGGCCAGCAGGGGCGCGGCGTCGCGCTCTTCAGGACCGGGCGGCCACAGTGCCTCCTGATACTCGCCCAAGTTGCAGCTGAAGTCTCCCTCTGGGCACTGCCACTCGATCCGGTCCGGGATGCGCCGGGGCACCAAGATCCGTGCGTGGGCTGGGCACGGGGGAACGCCCACTCGGAGGTCCGGTTGCAGCATCTCTTGCAGCTCCGCTGCGAAGGTGCAAACCGCGTCGATCAGGTCGGGACCATCGAGCACCAGCGCTCCGAGCGCCTCTTCGCCAGCCTTCAGGGTCACTGTGATCGGGAGCTCTCGCGAGTCGACTGACCAAAGGACTCCGGGGCGGGCACGGAAACCTACGTCTGCGAAGAGGTCCTCCAACCAGTCGAGGGGTGGGTGACGGGTCACAATCCCATTGTGAACAGGCCCCGGTCCTTCGCCAAGGCCGTTGACCAGCGGGTCCGGCTTCTCGGCCGCGGTGGGCGGGGTCCGCGTGCAAGGCGCTCGTCTGCGCCCACTGGAGTTTCTCCTCTCCCCTCGGCGTCAGCGCTCAAGTTCCGAGCGAAGGCACATGGCAGTCACCTTTGTCCATCAGGAACCCGAGCGGACTGGCTGTCGGGAGGGTGTGGCCGTCCCAAGGCACCGCGAGGAACCAGCGAGGCGGGTGCCGGGAATCTCGTGGACAGGACGGCTCCCGTCTTGTAGTCCATGAGGACAAGCGCAGTGGTAGGGCCCGATGGGCCGCGTTGGTAGGGTGGCTCGATCGGGCCTAGGACGACCGCCCACACCCAAGCGTCCATGCCTGGCCGTGTCTCCCCAGGGCTGAGGAACTCTCTGAGAGGGCCAGCTCTGACAGCTATCAGGGGAGCACCGGCGAGCCCCAAATGCTTCCCGTCACGGACCTGGGTGACGACTTGAGCCTCAGTGACCCCGGCCGATGGTCGGCGATCTGGCGGTTTGAGGATGGCCTGCGGTTGAACGGGCGGTGAGAGCAGGAACCATGAGTCGCCGTCCCAGCCCCAAGTGTCGGCGTACGTGCCCCCGGTGTGTGCGGCCACGCCACCGAACAGCACAATCGCATCGAGGCTGAGCGCGGTGGCAATTGCGGCCCTCGCCCTCGGCCCGGGAGATTGGACCGCCTGGCGGGACCACGCCCTGCCGTCCCAGTGCCATGTCCTACCGAATCCATCCAACTGAAGCACCCCCGTTCCCCTGGCTTCCGTGGCCAGCAGGGGTCGCGGAGAGTCATCAAAGGCGTCGTTGTTGATCCTCGCCGCGTCGATCCGGTGCTCCTCGGCAAGTAGAACTTTCCAAGTCTCCCCATTCCACCCCCAGGTGAGGAAGGGCCCTTCCCGGCTGCCCGGTGCCCGATACCGGCTGCGCTGATACAGGATCACCTGGCGGGTGATCGGATCGAACGCCATCCCCGCCCCCGCGTCGAACGGGCTCGGGCGGTAGGTGGGCCACGGGAACGGGTCGGCGGGAACGCCGTCCGCGCCCACCGCCCCATCGGCCACGGGCGAAGACGCACATTTCTGGAGGAGCCATTTGCCGCCGGCACGTAGCCACGTCTGGACCATGGGCGGGCCGGCATCTCCAGCGGACCGAGGCGCTCCCGTGGACCTAGGAAGTGGTTGAGTCACCAGCAGCATCTGGTGACGAGTCGGGTCGAAGGCCATCAGGCTATGGATGCCGCACACAGGCGCGGTGTGCTCCGGGCACGCCTCCCACTTCCCACCGTTCCACACCCACGTGTCCTCAAGCGGAACAAGCGGGGCTCCGGCCTCGCGGGTCGCTTGCACCCCTCCGAACAGCACCAGTTCACCGGCATCTGGGTCATACGCCATGCTCGGATCGTGGCGGGCCAAGGGTACTTTGCCGGCGACCACTGGGCGCCAACCGCCCGCCTGCCAGACCCAGGTGTCGTCCAACGAACGGCGGTCAGCTCCTCCGAAGAGTATGAGCTGGTCAAGACCGACGTGATGGGCCACCACCGCGCCGGCCCGGGGTCCGGGATGCCTTCGGTCGCCGCGCGGCGGCATCTTCACGTCGGCAGAATGGCACCTCGAGCGGCTGCCGGCAAGGCGCCGCCGGAAGGAGGAAGCGATCCACCCGCCTGGTGAGGTCTCTCAGGTAATCAGACCACGGACGGTATGCGCACAGCGCGGGTGGAGTTCCCGAGTTGCCCGGCCTGGGCGGCAAGCCGCCGCGCACACGCATGCCCGAGACAGTGGAGGATGCACTGACTGCTGTCGGGGAAGATCCGAGTCGGCGGCTCGCTCGGGTCCGGCGCTGGATGGAGGCGGCGGCACAGCTGCCCCCTACCAGCTGGCCCGGGATCCTGGTTGTGGTGGACGAGGTGGCTGAACTGACGGTCGGCGACCTTGGCGACGACCGGGCCGCCGGGCCGCCCAAAAGGCGGCCACAGGGCGGCTCTGTGAGATCGCCAGGCTCCGTAGATCGATGGACATCCACCTCGTCGGCCGCACCGAAACACCGGATGCCGAAGTGGTGCCGGGGCAGCTGAAGGCCAAGCTCGACGGCGCCGTCGCCTCCAGGGTCGGAGCCTCCGTGAACAGCTTCCTCCTGCTCGACGGTTACTGAGCGTCTCCGGTGCCGCCGCACTCGGGCCGCGCGGTCTGTGCCAATGAGGCCGTGGAGGAGTTCCAGACGGTCGACTGCTCGGTGGAGGAGAGCCGGGAGCAGCTGCCCGACGGGTGGGGTTCTGGGAGAGTCTCACCCACCGCTGGTCCTGTAACACAGTGGTGGGAAAATACGTGCGCCGATCTCGGGCCGATCTCGAATGAGAACTACCGGCGCGCAGGCGGCCTCTCGGCCCCTCCAACTTGGCGCTACAGCGTGGGCGCCCCATCTGGGCAGCCTCGCCGGACATCCACTGGGATGGTGCGATCTGAAGGTCTACTGGGGCCGTGCCCTATCTGGCCGGCGCTGGCGGCGAAGGTAGCGAGTGAAGTGATGCACCGGTCTTCCTGTGCCCAGGTTGCCATCCCTGCTCCGCGTTCCTCCCTCAGCCCGCCTCCCATCGAGCTTCTCGGGCCTAGACCGGGTGGGTAGGCGCGGAAACGGCGAGGCCACTGTGCGGCGGCG
>JAJZLQ010000083.1 GCA_021850605.1 Actinomycetes bacterium | reverse complement strand
ATCGCGTAGATCCCGGCGCCGTAGGACTTCCGTACGATGACGCAGATGCGTGGCACCGTCGCCGAGGAGGTGGCGAAGATGAACTTGCGCCCCCTGCGCAGTATCCCGGCCCTTTCCACCGCCGTCCCAACCATGAAGCCGGGAGTGTCCACCAGGTAGACCAGGGGAATGTTGTAGGCGTCGCAGAGCCATACGAATTCCGCCCCCTTGTCCGAGGAGTCCGGGAAGAGCGTCCCGCCCTTCTGGCTGGGGTCGTTGGCGACGATGCCCACCGCCATCCCCTCCACGCGGGCGAAGCCCACCACCAGCTCTTTGGCGAAGTGCGCTTTCACCTCTAGGAAGCTCCCTTCGTCGACCACCGCGTCGATCAGTTTCTTGATCGGGTAAGGCCGGTTGGGATCCGGGGGGATGATGTCGTCGATGGCTGCTGGGTCGGTGGCCGGAGGGCGGGCCTCGCGTAGCGGCGTCTTCTCCTCACAAGATGCCGGGAGGAATTCGAAGATGCGCCTTACGATTTGAGCCGCCTCCTCCTCGCTCCCCGCTAGGAAGTCGACCGAGCCACTGACCTCGGCGTGCATCTTCGCGCCACCGAGCTCGGCAGGCGTCGTCTTTTGGCCGATGGCCATTTCAACCATCCTGGGCGAGGCGATCGCCATCGCCGCGTCGTCCATCGCCACAAGGAGGTCGCAGAAGACCGGCGTGTAGGCGGTCCCGGCAAAGCAGGTGCCATAAAGCACGCCGACCTGGGGAACGAAGCCGGACATGATCGAGTGATAATAGAAGAGTTGTCCGCCACCCTTCTTGTCGACGTGGTGGCCGGCGGTCTCGTCGATGCGCGCTCCCGATGAGTCAACCAGGTAGAGGATGGGGCGCTTGGCCCTTATCGCCGCCTCCTGGGCGCGGATCAGCTTCTCGCCGTGATAGCGGCCGATCGAGCCGGCTTTGACGCTGTAATCGCTGGCGGTGAAGAAGAGGGACTGGCCGTCGATGTGGGCGCTGCCGGTCACCACGCCGTCCGCGGCCAGCTCGGCCTCGAAATTCCGGGCCATGGTCCCGACTTCGGCGTCCATTTCGCCGCCGTCGAAAAAGAGGCGGAGCCGGTCCCGTACGAACATGCGCCCGGATTCGGCGAGCTTCTCGTGCCCGCGCGGCGGCCCGCCACGATGGACCCTCTCGATCTCGTTGTTCAGCCGCTCTTCGCGGGTACCCATCGCCCCTCCTCGTTGCTGTGCAATGTTTTTCCCCTCCGGTTCACTGGGACGCGTTCTCGCGCAGGACGCGCTTGAGAATCTTGCCGGTGGGATTTTTGGGAAGCTCGGCCATCACCACCACACGCTTGGGCGCCTTGTAACCGGCCATGCGCTCCTTGGCGAAAGCCACCACGTCCTCCGGGCTCAGTTCGGCGCCGGCCTTGGGGACCACGAAAGCGGTCACCGCCTCCACCCAGTAGGGATCGGGCGTTCCCACTACGGCGACCTCGGCCACCCCGGGATGGCGTGAGATGACGTCCTCGACCTCCTGGGAGGATACGTTCTCACCGCCAGTCTTGATTATGTCCTTCTTCCGGTCGACGAAATAGATCGCCCCGGTCCCGGGGTCGCGGTAGCCCATGTCCCCGGTGTGGTGCCATCCGCCCGCGAAGAGCTGCTGGTTGGCGGCCTCGTCTTCCAAGTAGCCGGGCGTCACCGCCGGGCCGCGCAAGACGAGCTCGCCGATCCCGCCGTCGGGCAGATCTCGCATCTCCTCGTCGACGATGCGCACTTCCAGGATGGCGTGCGCAGAGCCAATGGGGTCTGGCGCTCCGAGTAGAGAAGTCAGCTCGCCGCGCAAGGTGGAGGCCCCGAGAGCGGTTGTCTCGGTCTGGCCCCAGTAGTTGATCCAGTCGGCCCCGGGCATCGCCGCCATCCAGGCGCGGAAGGTTTCCTCGGGCATGTACTGGAAGACCAGGCATGTCGCGACGGTTGAAAGGTCGGCTAAGGGACGGTCCGGGTGCCCGAGCATGGCGATCCACACGGTGGCCGGAAACGAGATGTAGGTGACCCGCTCAGTGGTGATCGATCGCAGCGCATCGCCGGGATCCAGGCGCGGGAGGAGCACCATCGTTGCTCCGCTGGCGATGCCGGCGAATAGGAGATAGAGCCCGCCGACGTGGAAGAGTGGCAGGCCGAGCAGCATCACCTCGTCTTTGTTGACGCCTAGGTCGAGCATCCCGGAGATGAGTGCGGCATAGAAGTTGAGGTGGGTGTTCACCACCGCCTTGGGGAAGGCGGTGGTTCCCGAGGTCATGAGGATCACCGCCGCCGCGTTGCCCTCCACCGGTATCTCCACTGGGATCTTGGAGGCGGCGGCAACCATGTCGGCGAAGGGGGCGAAATCTTCCACGCTTGCATCGAGACACGCTTTGCCCGCCAGCCCAACGATGGCATCCGCGCCGGTCTCCAGCGCGGGGATCAGGGCGCTGTGCGCCAGAAGCACACTGGCTCGCGACTTGGTGATTGCATAGGTGACCTCGGCACCCTTGAGGAGAGCATTGATCGGTACCAGGGGAGAGCCGATTCGCCCGGCGGCGAAGAATGCCGCCAAATAGAGCGGGGAGTTGGGTGCGTAGATCGCCACTCCACTGCCAGGGGTGGCACCGAGGGCGACCATCGCATTCGCCACTTTATCCACCAGCTCGTCCAGTTCGGCGTAGGTATAGCTTCGCTCGCCGAAGACGAGCGCCTTCTTGCCGGGCTGTCGCCGGGCCACGCGCCTGAGCGCGTCACCCACGTTCCAGCGATGGATCATGTTGTATCCGGTGTCTTCCATCTCCCCCTCCTAGGTGGCCAGGCGTCAGTACGATCGCGGCAGGCCCAGGTCATGCTCGGCAATGTAGTTGAGGATCATCTCGTTGTTGATCGGGGCGGTCTTGGCCAGCCGGGCCGGCGCCAGCATCTGGATCAGCATGTAATCGGCGACGAATCCGTTCCCACCATGGGTCTGGATGGCGCGGTCGGCGGCTTCGAAGGCGTTCTCGGAAGAGAGGAGTTTGGCCATGTTGGCGTAGGTGCCTACCACCGTGGATGGGGCGTGGCGGTCGTAGGCCTCCGCAGCGCTGTACATGAGCGCGCGAGCCGCCTCCTGATTGGCGCGAATGCGGGCAAGCGGGTGCGCCACCGCCTGGTAGGAGCCGATGGGGCGTTCACCGAAGACACGGCGCTGGTTGGCATATTGCACGGATCGGGTGAGGAAGTAGTCGGTAAGGCCGATCGAGAGCGAAGAGCCGATGATCCGCTCCGGGTTGAGCGCCTCGAAAAGGACCGCGGCCCCCTGGTCAACCTCGCCCACGAGGTTCTCCTCCGACACCTCCGCATCGTCGAAGTACAAGTGGAACTGGGAGAAGCCTTCGATGCCCACCGTGGCCATCTCCGTGCGCGACATTCCCGGGGTGTCCGTGGGGACCAGGAACAGGGATAGGCCGAAGGCCCGGGGTAGTCCCGCGCGTGCGACTTCCTCGCGTCCGGTGGTACGCGCCACCACCAGCACCATGTCGGCGCGGTCAACGGCGGTGATCCAGGCCTTCTCGCCGGTGAGACGGTAGGCGTCCCCGTCGTGACGTGCACGCAGGCCGATGTTGAAGGAGTTGGTCCCGGCATCGGGCTCGGTGATGGCAAAGGCCAGTTTCAGGCGGCCCTCGGCGATTGAGGGCAGGAGCCTTAGCCGCTGCTCCTCGTTGCCGCCTCGAAGTATTGCCAGGCCGTCCATGACGGTGAGCATGGCCAAGGTGTTGCCAAGGCCGTATGCGGAGAACCGCTCCATGGCCACTGCAACTGCCAGTAGGCCGGCGCCGGATCCCCCGTACTGCTCCGGAATCATGGCTCCCACGACACCGAGCGAGGCCATCGCCTCCATCAACTCTTCGGGATAGCGTCGCTGGTCCAGGATGACATGCAGCAGCTCGGTGCGGCGCTCGCCCAGCCGTTCCAAGTAGGTGTCGGCGGCCTCCGCCATCGCGCGGTGGACATCGGTGAAGAAGGGCGAACTGAGGGTTGCCGACGAGCCGGCCATGGGACTCCTAGTCATCCGTTGACGGGAACACCCGCCCGAGCGGGGCGAGGCCGGACCCGGCAGCGGCCGGGTCCCGTGCAGACACTATCGCAGCCAGCGGGGGCGATTCAGCCCATTGAGACGACCCCGGGGTCACCGCTGTGGCCGATGGGTCAGCGCATCGCCTGCACCGGCGCGCTTTGTGCGATCCTGGCGGTCATGGTGCGGGATGCCGCCTGGGTGCGCTCCGCTACCGCGACGACGAGCGATAGGTCCCCCCGTGCCCAATTGGCGATGTAGGGGAAGCTGTAGTCGTCTGTCGCAAGTCCCAGGTTGGCCATCACCAGGTATGCGGTGGTTTCCGCCTCGATCTCCGCCACTTGGCGGGATGCGATGCCTCCGGCGTGCAACTCGATATGGGCGAGTTCGTGCGCCAGGGTCTTGGCGCGTTGGGCACCTGAGAGTCCGGGGCGCACGGTCACCCGCCGGGCCAGGAAGTCGGTCAGTCCGTTGGCGCCCTGCAGATCACCTTCACAGGTCTCGAAGCCGGCCGCCGACGCTTGCCCGACGAGCGCCGCCGAGACCGCCTCGTATTCCATCGACTCCCCTTGCAGGAGCACGGGCAGGGGAGGCGCGAGATCCGGCCCTTCGGTTTGGGAGACGTCGAAGACCGTAACCCAGCGAAAGCCGGTGGGGCGATCGTCGGGCGGATCCACGTCTGCTGTGCGCCCGGTGGGCCTAAAGACCGGGGCGAGGATGGCATAGCCGCGCTCGCCCGAGCGCACCTGCCTTCCCAGGCGTTGCCAGTTCCGGTAACCGGCAAGCTGGGTCACCTCCTCGCTGCGCCTGCAAGCCTGCATGGCCACCAGCACCGCATTGCGCGGGGAAAAGCGGTTGAGAATGCGGGAGGCGGCGGCAATGCGCTTCCAGTCCACTCCCGAGTCGATTCTGGCCACCTCCGCGTAGAGGCGCTCCAGGATCTTGGCGTATGGATCGCCAGGGACAGGCATCGGGTCCCCCTTGACACGTAGTCGGTCTCAGCGAGGCAGCTGTCGCTGCTAACGCGGCTTCGTCGTGCCGAGGGGCAACCTTCAGGGCGCCGCCGCAGAAGCTAGCGCGCCCTTGTGACCGCTAAGAGCCGACGCGTTTGGTGGGCTTCACCTTGACGATGATGCGTACCTCGCCGGGCTGGCGCATCGGATAGCTCTCCTGGCCGAGGTACTTCTTGGCGAGGAAGTCGATGTGGTCGTCAGCGCCTTCTTCGACGAATTCGGCCCTTCCGCGCACGGAGACCCATCGGTAGGGGTTCTTGGAGTCGACGACGCAGACCGAGACGAGCGGGTCGCCCATGAGGTTGCGATGCTTGATCCGGCCCTTGGAGGTGTTGAAGATCACGTGTTCGCCGTCGGTATCGACCCAGACGGGCGTTTGCTGGGGCGCCTTGCCCATCGAATTGGTTGCGACGATGGCTATCTGAGGCTCCTTGAGGAGCTCGATGTCCTGGGGTGTAAGCATGTAGCTTGGCTCCTTGGGTTGGCTAGGGAAAACATATTATCGTGTCGGACCTTACAGCCCTTGTGACGCCTGACCCCGGGTCGGGGCCACAGGAGCCTCCGCCTCCGCCGCGGCGGAGTCGAAGATCCCTTTGGACATGAGAGACAGCTCCAAGCCCGCCCGCCTGCGAAAGACGCGGGCGCGCAGCGCGCGGGCGTCGGGGTCCGCGGGATCGGCCTGATAGGCGAGCTCGGCAAGATGGCCGGCCAGGCGCTGGTCGGCATCGACCTCGGAGGCGCGGTGCTCCTCGACTCGTACGAATAGGGTGTGCCGGTCGGAAACGAGGGAAAGGATTTCCTTGGCCAGCGCCCCCTTTAGCGCCGGCTTAAGTTCGGAGGGGTCTCCGTTGTACCAGCCACCGAATTCCCGCCAGACATTGTGGACGATGAATTCGGGCTCGTCGTAGACCGGACGAAGGTAGGGCAAGCTGATGAGTGCCTCGGGTGCCCTTACCGTATGCAGTATCTCGTTGAGTGGCGCCCCCGCGTTCATCATCTCCAGAGTTTGAGTGAAGATGGACCGCAGCAACTCGGCCGCATTGCGCAGCGTGATCGCGATCCTATCCTTGCCCGCCAACGGGAGGCCATGCCCTGGGAGGAGCAGTTCGGCTTCGAGGGCCGCCATTTCCTCGAGCGCCAACGCCCAGTCGCGCGGGTAGCGTTGGACCTTCTGCGGGTTCCCTCCGTTAGGGGCGACCCAGGCGAAGAGGTCTCCGCATGCGATCACTCCCCGGTCGGGGAAGTGCGTCCAGGTGTGGTCGTCGGTCTCGCCACGCGCATGGTGCAGCTCGAAGTAGAGTTCGCCCAGGCTCGAGGTGTACGTCACCTCATATTCGGTGTCGGGGTAGCGGTAATCGGTGGGCCAACGCAACCCGGGTACCTGGAACTGACGGCTGTTGGCGAGCGCGTTGTAGCCGGGGCTCTCCTCGTAACGCGCGAACCGGTGGGCTACCGCCCGGTGGGCGATGACCTCCACCGGCTCCTCCTGGCTCGCCTCGAAGTACGGCACTCCAAAGACGTGATCGATGTGACCATGGGAGTAGACCGCCACCTTCAATGGCAGACGGCTCCAGGAGCGCACCAGCCGGTGCACCTGCTCGGCGAGGAGATACCCGCCGGTGTCAACCATCATCAGCCCTTCGGAGGTACGCAGCACGCTCGCATTGGCGAAGGAGTGAACGAAGGCTATGCCTTCACCGGTCTCGTGAAGAGTGTTGTCCGCACTCCAGGCGTGCTTGCCGCCCAGCTCCTCCTCACCCGACCAGAGCTTTGCAGAACGCTCCAGGATGTCCATGAACCCTCCTTCCACGGACTCAATACTGTCATAAGCGCCCGCAGTGGAGCAGCCTGGGAGGCAAGGGTCAGGTGGGCTCGCCGTACCCGTAGATGGGCGCTCCGTTCGACTCGAGTGAGCGCTGGGCCATGAAAGGTCCGTTCACGGTGACCCCGAGCCAGCCGGCCGGCCCGGGCCCGGAGTCGCCCTCAACGGTCACCATGCTGCCGTCGGGCCAGGTCTGCACCACGATGCCGTCGTGGACCGAGCTCGAGGTGCTCTGGGGACCGGTTCCGTAGAAGACGATGTCGCCAGCGGCAGGTGCCTGGTCGGGTCCGATGACGCTCGTGTTCTGGGCGGCCCAGTCGTAGAGGTCTCCAGTGAAACCGTCGGAGACCGCTGGCACGCCTCCCTGATTCCAGGCCCAGGCTGCGAAGAGGGCGCACCATTGTTCGCAGGGGCCGTAGGGATTGCAGAAGTTGCCCTGTGTGGCAGGGCCGATTTGTGAAGCGACGGCCTTGACGATTGCCCCGGAGTTGGGGAGCTGGCGCTCGGTGGGCGTCGGGGCGAATGCGTAGGTGGCCGAGTCCGGAGAAAGCATCCAGTACCCGTCGACTCCCGGCGCACCGAGTATGGCGCTGATCGGGGTGTTGGGGATCTGCGCCCCCAGGGATCCATAGAAGGTGGCGTCGCCAAAACTGAAGAGGCCGCCGTCGTTGCCGACCAGCCAGTAGCCCTTGCCATCGGGCGATGGAGCCATGCCCATCACCGGAGCGTTGAGCGAAGTGCCGCCCATGGATCCATAGAAGGTGGCGTTCCCGAAGGTGAATATCCCGCCGTCGGCGGCCACCAGCCAGTATCCCGCCCCGCTCGAGCTGGGTTGCATTCCCACCACCGCGGCGTTCAGGTGCTTGCCGCCCATGGAGCCATAGAAGGTGGCGTTCCCGAAGGTGAATATCCCGCCGTCGGCGGCCACCATCCAGTATCCCGCGCCATCGCTTGTGGAGGCGATGCCGACGATGGGCGCATTCAAGACCGTGCCGCCCATGGAGCCATAGAAGGTGGCGTTCCCGAAGGTGAATATCCCGCCGTCGGCGGCCACCAGCCAGTATCCCTGGTCATCCGGGGTGAGGGCGATGCCGACGATTGGTGCGTTCAGCGCGCGCCCGGCCATCGACCCGAAGAGCTGGGCATTCCCGGTTGCGTAAACGCTCCCGTCGGCGGTGGCGAAGACCGCGCCGAGGCCACCTTTGGTCACTGCAGCCCCGACGATGACCGAAGTCAGTGATCCGGTCGGCGCCGCAATGGCGGGCGCTGATCCGAAGGGACGGAGCAGCGGCGTGGAGTAGGAGGTGGGGGAGGTGTGCATCAAGCGGGCCGTCGCCGTCCCGGACACCAGCGAGATTGCCACCAGTGCGGCAATGACCAGGGTTCGGGTGGCGTTGCGCATTCGGGCCGAGCCGGGCCGGGGCGTGGAGGAGCAAGAGGTTGGCTGCGTCATCGTGGCTATACCTTACAAGACCCGGGTCGGGCGTCGCGGCGAGTCGCGCAACGAATGCGGGGCCGTCCTTTCAGCGAGGTGATCGGCACCGAAGGTCTATCATTTGCAAAATGGCCGAGGAAATGGCGGCGACCACCGGAGCCCTCATGGCGCTCTGGACCCGGGTAAGGGTGGAAGTGGTGATCACGGGGAAGGTGCTGGTTGTCTTCGACCCCGATCAAGGCTACAGGGATCTTGCGGCCGCCTTTGAGATGGGTGGGGCCTTGGCGGACGAGCTGCTTTGGGTCATAACCGCCTGGAACCCCGGAGCGCTCGAGCGCGAAGCGCGTGTCAATCGCCTGAGCCAGGCCAGGATGCTGCTCAAGCTGGCCCGAGCCGGGGTCGGCTTCTTCCCCAGCAAAGGCGCGGCCGAAGGCTGGGAGGAGCCGGGAACGGCCTTCTTCTCCCCTTCAGAGGAGCGGGCGGCGGCTCTCGCGAAGTGCTTCGGGCAGCTGGGCTATTACGGTTTCAGCCATACCGAGGGCTTCTGCGTCGATGCCGGTGGGTACTTTCCTCCCGCACGCCTTCTGGGGTCCGGTCCGGAGGAAACGACAACCTGAGGGCTCCCGAGCGCACAGGCAAGTCCGATTCTGAGAGCATTCTCGCGTTCTTGTACTCAAGATCTTCATCTTGGGGACGATGCTGGAGTCATGAGTACTACCAGCCAGACGTCAGCGGTGATTCTCGAGATTCGCATGCGGAGGCTTGCCAGCAACCTTTGGCAGGCACTGCTGGTGGACGATACCGAGCTTGCGGCGGTGGCTGCGACGCCAGGTGGTGCGAGGGCCGAGCTCAAGGCCCTGGTATCCATCGCCCTCGGTGTACCGGCCCCGATTATCCTCTTCTCCGCGGCACCACGGCTCGAGGAGGCCGTGGCGGCGGCATGGGATATCGACCCCGAGCCGCTCGTTCGGCTCTTCGCTTGAGCGCCGGGGCCGCCTGTCGTGGCGCCGGGTGGCCACCCCGGACAGATGGAGCGCCGGCAGGGGCACGATGAGCTGGGCTGAGGGGAACCCACCCGGCCTGGGCCCGGCCGCTAGGCTATGAGGGCGTGAACCTCACGGAGCTGAAGACGCAGTACCTCACCTGGGCGCGAGGCAAGGGCCTAGAGGTGGTCCTGATCGTCCTGGGTTCGATTCTGCTCGCCCGCGGCATTCACTACGTGGGCATGAAGGTCTCCGATCATCTCAGCAAGGTTGCCAGGCAGCAAATTCGTGACGAATTCGTGCTTTCCGAGCGCAACAAGCACGTGGCGGCGGTTGTGCAGGCGCTGGAGTGGACGTCGGTGGCGCTCGTATACAGCATCTCCTTCGTCCTTATCCTGATCCGCTTCGACCTGCCCATAACCACCCTGGTGGCGCCCGCCACGGTTCTGGGTGTCGCGTTGGGCTTCGGTGCTCAGCGAATCGTGCAGGACCTGCTGGCGGGTTTTTTCATCTTCGCCGAGCGCCAGTACGGTGTGGGTGACATCATCCGCGTTGGCCAGCCCGGCACCCTGACCGGCATTTCCGGAACGGTCGAGGAGGTGACCCTGCGCATAACCCGGCTGAGGACCGTGGCAGGCGAGCAGGTGATTCTTCCCAACTCCCAGATCCTGCAGGTGGTCAACCTCTCGCGTGATTGGTCTCAGGTGGTGGTCGACTTCCCGGTACGCCAGTCTTCCGACTTTGTCCAGGTGCGGTCGATGCTCGAGTCGATTGCGGCGGAGATGACTCAGGATTCCAGGTGGTCCGGCTTTCTGGTCGGTCCGATAACGGTCTCAGGGATCGAGGCGATAACCGCGGGAGTCGCCACCGTGCGAATGCTGGCCAAGACTCTCCCTGCCCAGCAGTGGGACATTGCTCGCGAGCTGCGCTTCCGGGGCCTCAGCGAGCTGGGAAAGCTCGGGGTGCTGGTCGAGCCGGGCAATGCGAGCGTGGCTTATGGACCCTGAGCCGAAGCCGGAGCCGGAGCAGGGGGAGCAGCCTCCCAAGCAGCTCGTGCGCCACCTGCGAATGCCGCGTCGTTCGACAATAATCCTGCTGACGGCCTTCATCGCCACGCTGCTTCTTTATCTGGCGGTCCAACCCACTCCCAAGCCGACCGGTCCGCCTATTTACGAGATAGTTCCGGCTACGACCACTACCGAGCGTCATGTGTTGGTGCCGACCACCGTCCCACGCAGCACCACCACCTCGACGACCACCGTCCCACGCAGCACCACCACCTCGACGACAACGGGCGCCGCACCCACGTCTACCAGCCTGCCGGGCACCACCACGACCTTGCCGAGCGGGTCATCGAGCACTGCGACGACCCTTTTGCCGGGTGGTACGACATCCAGCACTCAGAAGTCGGGCTAAACCGCCTTGCGGGTGGCTACGTAGTCAACGATCGCAGCGAACCCGGAGTGGTTGTGATGAGGTAGAACCTGGCCGGCCAGGGTGAAGAGCTCGGGGTGGGCATTTGCCACCGTGAGGGGATGCCCGACCAGGCGAAGCATGGTCAAGTCGTTGCGCTGGTCCCCGACCGCCGCCACGTGGTCAGTCTCGATCCCCATGATCCGGCACACCTCGAGGATCCCCGAGGCCTTGGAGACGCCATGCTTGGCAAATTCGATCCAATCGGGGCCGGAGACGGTGATGTCGACCAGAGGTGTGAGCGTCGGCGCCAGGATGTTGCGGAGGCGCTCGGAGGTCAGTCCGGTACGGCGGGCGATGAGCTTGGTCGCGCCCGGTCCGACGTGGTCCTCCAGGGCGCGGATCTCCGGAACATTGAGGCCGGGAATGGGCCGTGAGAAGAAGCCTGGTTCGGCGTAGAACTCCTCGAGGAATTCGCCGGCGAGTATCGCTCCCGGGACCTTCCGCCGGACGACCCTGATAACCTCGTCAGCCACCGGCCCGGGTATCAGCTCATGGGACAAGACGCTCGATCCCACAATGTCGTATACGACGGCCCCATTGGCGCAGATCGCCAGGGGGCCCAGACCGGCTGCCGCCGAGATCTTGCGTACCGATCGCGGTGAGCGTGCCGTCGCCGCAATAGTGGGGATGCCCATCTCGGCCAAGAGAGCCACGGCGTCAATGTTCTCCTGGCTCACCTGCCCGTTCTCGTCGAGCAGGGTACCATCAAGGTCGGTGACAACTAGGCGAATCAATTTCTGGCCCATCTCGAAGCCCGGTGGCGGAAGTCCACCCCCCAGCCTATCCCTGGGGGGAGTTCGCCGGCGGTATGGATGCCTGGGTGAAGTTGCCACCCCCGTAGACGTTGCCCTCGTTTCCAGGGGCGCACTCGGCCGTCAGCGCCGAACGAAGATGGTTGAGGGGGACACGGTTGGATTCCGAGAGCGTGGCCTCAAGGGGCTGCCAGTTGCCGTTGGACCCGGCCGCTATGGCGGCCAGTGGAAGTGCCTGCCGCAGGAGCTCCAGCGCACGCTGCTGGGCTGAAGGGGAGGGGTGACCCGCCGAGATGGCCAGTGACCGGCGTACCAGCTTGCAGGCCTGGGTGCCATTCGCGGTGGCGGATGCCCCGCATGCCGAGGTGAAAACCGCCAATCCCACCAATACGAATGGGACCAGGCCGAGCCGTCTTCGTCGTCCGCCCACCCTTGCAGTGTCCAGGCCCCGGCCAGACATCGACATGCCGTCCTTTCGCCCCTGAGCCGCGCACTTTCACTCTAAGCCGACTCGCAGGTGACGAGGCGTCAACCCTGCGGGCCGGTAGTGGGCGGAACGTCCCTTGGACGTCGGCGGCCCTAAGCTTGGCTCGGTATCCCCCAAGGAGGATTGATGGACAGGCCCGATCTAGGACTGTTTGGTCCCGGGAGCGTGTCATGGCGTCTGCATCAGGACCGCTCCGCCTTTGTTGGCGGTCTGCGGGCCCTCCTGCTTCAGGCGCTCTCCACTCGCTCGATGCGGGCGGTCGTGGACTTTTCCGACTATCGAAGCGACCCCTGGGGGCGATTCTTCCGCACCTCGGACTTCATAATGACCGTCACCTACGAGCCGCGTGAGCGGGCGATGGCTGCAATCGAGCGAGTGCGGCGCGTGCACGAGCGTATCCGCGGCTTCGATCCCGACTCGGGGCAGTCCTACGAAGCCGGTGACCCTGAGCTGCTCGCATTCATCCACAACTGCTTCGTGGACTCGATTCTCACGGCGTATGAGGCGTTGGTGCGCCCGCTGTCACCGGGTGACGCCGAGCGCTATCTTGCCGAGCAGGCGGCGGTGGCCTTGCGCTTGGGGGCGCGGGAGGGCGCACTGGCCACCACCAAGGCCGAGCTTGCTCCTCTCATCAGCGGTGTCGATGACCTGGGAATTTCCGACGGGGCCCGTCGTGCTTTCACGGACATCTCCAATCCGCGCTTCGGGGAACTGGCGCCGGTGCTGGGACCGCTCTGGCATTTGCTCTTCCAGACGGCCGTCGACCTGCTCCCGCCTTTCGCGTTGGAGCTCTACGGCCTCGATCCCTGGCGACCTCTCTCGCCGCTGAGGAGGGTGGGCGCAGCGGGCTTGGCGCAGGCGGCCCGGCTGCTGCTGCCAAGCCATCCCTATGTGCGCAGGGCAAAGTACGCGTGGTACGCGGATCCGGAGTCTCTGGTAAGTCGTGCTACGGGCAGGTGAGGCCGCCCGCGCAAAGCGGAGGGGGAGCTCTGGCTAGCATGATGGCATCGAGTCGCGTAAAGCCATCGAGCTCTTTCGAGAATTGGCAACCCTCGTTTCGGCGGCGATTGGCCAGGCGGGACTGGACTGGTCGCCGACCGGAGCCGGTTCGGGCCAGCATCGCGGTGACGTGGTGATAGATGAGCTGTGTCTCGACTTTCTCGTTGGCAACGGCTTTTCCGTTTATTCCGAGGAGTCCGGCTTCACCGGTAGCCCGGTCCCCGACGCCCAGGTGGTCGTGCTCGACCCCGTCGACGGCTCGACCAACGCCTCGCGCTCCATTCCACTATTCACGCTCTCCTGCGCGCTCGTCTCGGGTGGGGAACTGGTCGGGGGCTACGTGGAGGAGTTGACCAACCACGCGCGCTACTACGCCGTACGCGGAGAGGGCGCGTATTACATGGACGCCCCGATCTCGGCCTCGCCAAGCGGGAGGTCACTGCGTGGCTCGGTGGTGGCCGTCAACGGTTATCCGCGCGCGTATCTCGGGTGGGGGCAGTTCAGGGCGCTCGGTTCCGCCGCTCTGGAGCTGGCCATGGTTGCCTCAGGCCAGCTGGACGCCTACATTGACTGCTCACGGTCGGGCCTCGCGCCATGGGATTACCTGGGAGCTCTGGCGGTCCTAAGAGAGGCGGGTTGTGCTGTCACCTCGCTGGACGACGGTCCCTCCCCGGAGGATGACCTCTACGGTGCTCGGCGCAGGATTGCCGCCGCCGCTTCTCCGGCCCTCCTGGACGAGCTGACCTCGGCCTGGCGGGCATCAGCGCAACAATAGCAAACCGCGCCCTCGGGTTCTACCGTGGGTTCCCTGCGTGCTAACACCGTAGTTCCATCGTTCCGGAATCCTGGGCGGCGCCGTACGATCGTCGAGTGCAATTTGCAGGGGAACCCCCTTTTTTCCCGGATGGGCCGGACGTCGAGGTGCGCCTGGCAGTTGTCGAGAGCCGCTCGCTGATTCGCGAGGGGCTCTGTGAACTGCTGTCGCGGCACCAGGACATGGAGGTGGTCGGAACCGCCTGCTGTCTGGCCGACACAATGGCGCTGCTGACCAAGGTGCATCCCAGCGTGGTTCTGGTCGCCTTCGAGCTTCATGACGGCAGCGGGCTCGAACTGGTGCCGCGGATACGGCGTGCCCGCCTCGGCACGCGGGTTCTCATCTTCGGCTCCCAGCCTGATCCGGCCTTGGCCAGGCGCGCCCTGGCTTGGGGTGCCGCCGGCTATTTGCTCGACTCGGTAAACTCCGACGAGCTTGCCGGGGCAATCCGCGTGGTGGCCGCCGGGGCGGTGGTCCTGGACCACGCGTTTTCTACGCTCGCCTCCGCCTCCGAGCCCCAGCACAGCTCGCTCCCGCGGATCTCTCTCACACTGCGTGAAGAGCAGATTCTCGAGTGCCTGGCGGCGGGGTGGGGAAACCGCCGTATCGCCGAGGAGTGCGGCTTGAGTGTCCGTACCGTGGAGGGGCATATCTCCAAGCTGCTCGACAAGCTGGGAGTCGCATCCCGTGTGGAAGCCGCCCTCTGGGCGGTCAGGCACGGCTGCGCTCCTGCTCAAAGGCATATTGCCCACGATTAGCACGGCACCGGGGAATTACGGTGCGTCCCCACGGTGATAGCTCGCTTATCGATCGCTCAGGCAACGCTCAGAATTTGTGATGTTGGCCGGGGTGCGCCCCGTGACAGACCAAAAGGAGCACACACGGAGATGCGCCGTGTGTGCCGGCTAGGAGGAAGCAAATGAACAGGACCAAGGGTCAGCGCTGGGCGGTCGTCGCCGCTGGAGCACTGGCTGCCGGTGGCGCCATCGCGGCGTGCGGCTCGGCCAGCGCCTCGTCCAGCTCGACCACGGCGGCCCCCAAGGCCGCGCCGGTTGTCGTGCATGAGGCGATGACCATTCTCACCGGTGGCATGATCCACGATCCGGGCTGGCCGGCTATCGTCCCCGGCTCCGTGACGGTGCCCGCCGGCTCCACTGTCGACATGACCATCTATAACTACGACGACGGTACGGCGCCGCTCCCGACCAGCCTCGCCAATTACGCCAAGGCCACCGGCGTCACCAATCTGACCGAGAACGGCACCGCGGTGAGCAGCATGGACCCCTCGGCAGTGTCCCATACCTTCACGATTCCCGCCCTGGGAGTCAACGTGCCCATCGGCGTCATGCCAACCGCCACCGGTGTGAAGAACCCTCTGGTCGTCCAGTTCAGCTTCAAGGTGACCAAGACCGGAAGCTTCGAGTGGCAGTGCATGGCCCCTTGCGGCAGTGGCTCCGACGGCATGGAAGGCGCCATGGCTACGGACAACTTCATGAAGGGCACCTTCACGGTCGCCTAGGCGAATTGAAGGCAACCCGGGGAATTTGAGTGCAGAAGGAGGTTGGCGGTATGGATTCACCGACGGGATCTGGTGCTGGGACGGGGAGTCGTGCGGCTCCCCGCCACGCGAGTGGGCGCAGCGCCGGCCATCGAGGCCGTGCGCTGGCGGTATCGGCAGGCGCGGGTGTCGCCGTGGCCGCCGCTCTCGCGCTCGGCGGCTGCACGTCGGGGCAATCCGCCGCCACCTCCACCGTCCAGAAGGTCTCGGCGAACACGATTATCCACCGCAAGCTGGTGATCGAGACCGGGAAGATGGACGGGAAGCCAGGGTGGCCCCGATTCACGCCGGGCGGATTCACGGCCCCGGCGGGAGCGACGATTGTCCTCACGATCGTCAACTACGACGACGGCACTGCGCCCCTCCCGCCTGCCTCCCCCTGGGGGCAGGTTTGGGGTGGCGACGCCACATTTGGAGAAGTGACCGGTGGGACCGAGCTGGTAAACGGGACCAAGGTGAACGAGATCTCCAACCAGCTGGTCTCCCACACCTTCGAGATTCCCGCGCTGCTGGTGAACATTCCCATTCCAGCGGCCTCATCGAGCAGCAACCCCGTGACCGTGACCTACACCTTCAGGGTCAACAAGTCCGGCACGTTCTTGTGGATCTGCGCAGCCCCTTGCGGTAGCGGGTCGGCAGGCATGGGTGGTGCCATGGGCGCCAACGGCTGGATGAGAGGGTACGTGCACATCACGTGATGGGCGAGGTGCTAAGGCAGTCGTCGGCCGCGGATTTGGCGGCCCAGCTATTGGGAGCAGGGAATTGAGCTGGAATTTTGACTTCAAACACGCGAAAGGGCTCAGGATCGGGGAGCCCGAGCAGCCGCCCGCGAGCTGCTCATCGGCAGATCTATGCGGCCTGCCGACTGCGATCCCACCGGAAGACGGCGACTCGCCGGTCTCCCGGCGCAATTTTCTCCGTCTTCTCGGAGGCGGCCTCGGCACTGCTGCCCTGGTAGGGGCCGGCGCCGAATTCATCTCCTATCGGGCCTGGGCCCAAGGTGCCAATGGTACCACCGGCGGTGGAGGCATGAGCGGCAAAGGTGCGGCCACCATGGCCGACACCAAGGCGCCGCCGACGCACCAATGGGCCATGGTGATAGATCTGCGCAACTGCGACGGATGCGGATCCTGCACCGCCGCTTGCCAGAAGGCGCACAGCCTTACTCCTGACCAGACCTGGATCAAGGTCTTTGCCATGGAGGACTCGGCCGGAAACACCTACAACATGCCCCGCCCGTGCATGCAGTGCGAAAACCCGCCCTGCCTGGACGTTTGCCCGGTGCATGCGACCTTCCGCACCGACCAGGGCGTGGTGCTGGTCAACCAGGACCGCTGCATCGGCTGCCGCATGTGCATGGCGGCATGTCCGTACGAGGCCCGTTACTTCAACTGGAATTCCGGGGTGAGCTACCCACGCCTGCCAGTCCAGCCGACGCCGGAGTTCCCCGTGCCCCAGCGCGAGGGTACGGTCGGCAAGTGCACCTTCTGCGTGGGCAACCTAAACAACGGCCTGCTGAGCGAGTGTGCTTCGGGTTGCCCGATGGGTGCCATCTACAACGCCGATGTGATCACCGACGTGGCGGTCAACGCGATGGGCGAGACGGTGAAGCTCTCCCAGTATCTCTACGACAACAACGCGGTGACCTTCAAGCAAGAGAACAACACCCATCCGCGCGTCTGGTACATCCTCGGTCATGGCCAGGATCTCGATACCGACACCGACCAGAGCACGAGCGCTTAGGCGAACGCCATGGGAGCACAGGAAATGAACACGACGGGAGAGGGCTGAGCGGTGCAGCAGGAATATGAAGATTTGAAAGCGAGGGTCGACGGAGCCGTTGGGCACGGTGCCGGACGCGACGCTTGGAACGAAGTGGTTAGAGAAGCGGGCCTCCGCTCGATGCAGCGGCACGGACGCAAGTGGTGGATCGGTGTCGTGCTGCTCGCCTTGGTGGTCCTGGCGGGCTTTTACGCCTGGATCTATCAGCTCCGCCACGGTATGGGCTCGGCCGGGTACAACGACCAGGCATTTTGGGCTGTTTACTTGGCGGACGTCGTCGCCTTCATCGGCGTGAGCTACGGCGGCGCGGTCATCTCGGCGATCCTGCGCCTGACCGGGCAGAGCTGGAGGGCTCCGCTCACTCGTCTGGCGGAGGGCATGGCCCTGGTGACGGTGCTGATCGGCGCCGCCTTCATCTTCCCCCACCTCGGCCGGCCGGAGCGCTTCCTCAACATCATCGCCTATCCCAACACCTCCTCGCCGCTGGTGTGGGACTTCCTGGCAATCGGCACCTATACCGTGGCGACCATCATCTTCTTCTATCTGCCCCTCATCCCGGACTTGGCGATAGTCAACAAGTACCCCGGAGCGCGGGGCAGCCGGTTACGCAAGGCCATCTTCAAGGCGCTCTCCCTGAACTGGCTCGGTAACGAAAAGCAGCGTAAGGTGCTCCACGGAGCTCTGACCATCGTCTCACTGATTATCGTCCCGCTGGCGGTTTCGGTGCACTCGGTGCTCTCCTGGGCCTTCGCCCTCACCAGCCGACCCGGCTGGTCCGAGACCGTTTTCCCGCCCTACTTCGTGATCGCGGCTCTCTATTCCGGAACCGCTCTGGTTGTGGTCACGGCCTCGGCCTTCCGCAAGGGGTATCATCTCGAGCGCTTCATCACCAAACGCCATTTCGCCAGGCTTGGCTACCTGATGGCCGCTCTCGGGCTGGTCTACCTCTATCTGACATTCGTCGACCTGATCGGCGAGGGCTATACCGGAATAACCACCGGCTGGATTCAGCAGACCATCACCGGCCGCTACGCCCTTGCCTTCTGGTTCTACGTCGTCGCCGGGGAACTCCTGCCTCTCGTGCTGGTTGCGATCAAGAAGACCCGTACGCCGACGGGCATGACCGTGGCCGCGGTCGGAGTGGTCATCGCCCTTTGGGTGAAGCGAATGGTCATCATCCTGGCGCCGGCTACTCAACCGCTGGTCTCGGGTTCTTGGGGTGGCTACCACTTCACCTGGGTCTCCATTACCATTACCCTGGCCGGCGTGGCAGCTATTCCGCTGGGCCTGATGGTGCTTTTCCACTTCGTCCCGCTCTTCTCCATCGACGAGATGGAGGAGGTCGGATACCTTGGAGCGATCGAGCAGGTCTCGGCGGAAACCTCCGCGGCCATCGCCTCGGGACGCTACGACGAGGTTCCCGAATTGGCTTCGGCAAATTCCGCTGCGGATGTGGCGCCCACTCGCGTGGCTGGCAGCCGACCGCGCCTCCGCCGCCGCGCTTTTGGGACCGGGACCGCAATGGCGGCGACTGCCCTCATGGCCGCTGCGGCGATCTCCCTCTTCGGCGGTGCCAAGCCGGCGGGAGCGAGTACAGCGGTGCCATTCCGCCTGGCGATTGCCCAGGTCACTCCAGGCAAGGCGACGCTGTCGCTGGTTGCCTCCGGATCGCCGGGTCAAAAGGTGGACTTTTACGTGCAGAGCAGCACTTTCTCCACCGGCGGCCTGATGCAGATCGGCTCCGCCAGCGCGACCAACGGTACGGCCGAGATCACCTACCTTCCGACCTGGACCGGCGAGGAGACCTTCGTGGCTCGGGCGCTCGGAGCAGGGGGGAGTATTGCCGGGAGCGCCACGCAGGCCTACAAGGTCACGCTTGATCCGGCGGGCCTGCCCAAGAGCGTCTACGAGTATGCGCGGCCCATGGACGGGGTCGGCGTGAACCTGGTGCGGACACTGCTCGCGATCGCCGCTGCAGTTTGGATCGTGCTTCTAGGGACGCTGCTTATCGTTGCGGTGCGCATTCCCAGGCTGGCCAGGCGCTGAGATGGGACCGCAGGTGAAAGACAGGAGGACAGTTGTGCGCTATCGAGGCATTGTCGCACTGGCGGCGCTCGTCGGGCTCGGCTCGGGACTGGCAGCCTGTGGGGGCGATGCGCCCCAGGCGGCACCGATGCCACAGGACCAGGTCCTCACGGGCAATGCCCCCTGGATGGCCGGGAGCCAGCTGAAAAGTTCGGCCGCGGCGGCCACCACGGTGGACATCACCATAAAGGACGTGACCACACCCGAGGGTTCCGAGCCTGCCTATGTCGGCAGCGGGGGAGTGGGCGCCGCCTCGCTCTTCTCGATGAAGGCCGGCACCACGGTCGAGATAGTGGTGGACAACAAGGACGCCATGCCCCACACCTTCACGGTTCCCAGCCTCGGCTTCAACCAGACCATCTCGCCCCAGACGGTCACCAAGTTCAAGGTGACGGCCAAGACGGCGGGGACCGTCACCTGGTACTGCGCCATCCCGTGCGGCTCCTGGGTGATGACCCACCCTGGCTACATGAAGGGAAGTTTCACAGTCACCGCATCCTGAAAGGGAGGCGGGTGATGGGCGGGCGGCAAATGGGGCCGTCCGGGGTTAGCTAGGACCTGCACCCCCCAATAGCTTCCTTGCACCCAAGGCCGGACTCCACGCAAAGCGTGGGGTCCGGCCTCCCTATTTGACCGGCTTCGGCACGCTCGCGGTCATCACTCGCTGGTGGCGACTCCGTGGATGGGGAGATAGGCAATAACGGTGGTTCCCTCGCGCTCCGACGAGAAAATCTCCAGCTTTCCACCCAGCAGGCTGGCTCTCTCGCGCATTCCGCGCAGGCCGAGCTGGGACTTGACGGGGGAGGTGTCGGGGTCGAACCAGCCGCCGTCGTTCCATATCGTCAGCCGGACGCTTGAGGTCCAAAATGCAAGTTCAACGCGAACGTGCTCGGGCTCAGCGTGTGTGACGGCGTTGTTGAGCGCTTCCTGGGCAATTCGGTAAAGCCCCAGCTCGCATTCGGGGCTGAGGCGCCTTTCGGATCCATGGATGCTCAGGTCCAGACGCGGGCCCCACGGCGCTCTCTCTTCTTCATCCGACAGCAGCCCGCGTAGTGCCGCGGCCAGCCCCAGGTGCTCCAAGGCCGGTGGCCTCAGGCCCTGCGCCAGGTCGCGCAAGGTCCGAGAGGTGGTGAGAAGCTCCTGGCGTAAGTTGGAGATTCGCTCGGCGTCGGCTACGTCGATGCGGGCGGAGGAGGTAAAAAGCTCGAGGCGTCTCGCCACCCCCAGCAGCCTTTGCAGCGGGTCATCGTGTATCTCACGGGCAATGCGGGCGCGCTCCTCCTCCTGGGCCGCCAGGAGGGCGGCGGCGAACTCCTGGGCGTCCTTCCAGGCGCGGCGCTCGGCGGTGACGTCCTGGAGCAGGACCTGAATGTGCGGGCGCTTATCCGCCTCCACCAGGCTTGTGATGCAGCGGAACTCGTACTGGTTGCCCCCGAATCCCAGCGGGATCCTATCGGGCCCACGGTGGGCAGCAAGGTCATCGGGGGCAATTTGCAGCAGCTGTTCGCAGTTTGTATCGAGCACTGAGGGGCCGAAGAGGGCCCAGGCGGCAGGGTTGGCGTCGAGAGTCCTTCCGTCGGCGTCAAACACCAGGATGGGCGCGCCCGTCGAGGCAAATAACTGGCGATAACGCGCATCGCTGAGACGCTGGGCCTGTGCAGCCTGACTTGCGGCGGACAGGGCCATACCTTCACGCTCGATCCTCTGGCCGACCACCAACGCCACCGCATCGACCAGGACCAGGCTGACCAGGTCAACCGCGGGATCGTGGTGGTCGCTGACCAAGGCAAGGTTGGGTAGCCAGAGCACAGTCGCCCAGAGGGCGGTGGCGGCGGATCCGTGCAGACCAAAGCGGAGGGCCGCGTAGGTGACGGGGATGAAGAGTAGGGCGACGGGTAGGCTGACGAGGCTGACTTCGTGGATGACGTGTGCCTCGTCGAGCCAAAGGTGAAGTGCGGTAAGAGCAAGGACGCTGGCCTGGATGGCCCAGAAGTAGATGTCCCGCACCGGGGGATGCAGGGCTCGCGACAGCACCCGACGCATGGGAACCGAAGACGCCCCCGCCGAGGGGTAGGCGGAGGCGGGCGAGGCTAGTCCGCCCTCGGCCGCGAAGGAACTCATCGACGTCCGGTCTTGAAGCCGGCGTCCCCCCCGCCCACTATTCGTCGCTCGTGCGCCCAGTGTGCAGCCTCCGTGCGCGTGGATACGCCCAGTTTGGCCAGGAGGTTGCTGACATAACCTTCGACGGTCCGCACTCCGAGCCCAAGCTCAGCCGCGATCTTCTTGTTCGGGGCGCCTCCTGCCAAGAGAACCAGAACCTCAAGTTCGCGCGGCGTCAGGTCCACCGGAGTCTCCTGGTGGTCGCGCCAGCGTCTCTGCATGCGCCTGGCGACCTCCTGGTCAAGCACCGTGGTGCCCTTGGAGACCGCGATGATCGCTTCGATGAGAACGCTGCGATCGGCGGTCTTGAGAAGGTAGCCGGCGGCGCCGGCTTCGACGGCTGCGGTTATGTAGGGGTAATCA
>JAJZLQ010000146.1 GCA_021850605.1 Actinomycetes bacterium | reverse complement strand
TGCTGGTGGGGGGTCTAGCTAGGAACGCCACTTCCGCGTATTGATGTGAGACTGTGAGTCACGAACCGTATTGAGGGTGCCGTCAACGGTCCAGTAGCGCTTGCCCGCAACGAGTAGGTCCTCGGCAGGGAACTTGGTGATGACTTCACATCCATCGGCTGTCACTACCAGCTCTTCCTCGATTCTGGCCGCCGACCACCCATCCGCTGCTGGCCAATACGTTTCGAGAGCGAACACCATCCCCTCCTCCAGCACCTCGGGATGGTCGAACGAGACAAGGCGGCTGAAGATCGGCTTCTCCCATATGGACAGGCCGACACCGTGGCCGTATTGCAGAGCGAAAGCGGCGAGTTCGTCTGGAAACCCAAACTCCTCGGCCTTCGGCCAGACTTCGACAATGTCCGCCGTTGTGGCGCCGGGCTTTACCCGATCAATCGCCTCATCCATGATCAGGCGACACTTACGATAGGCATCGCGCTGGGCTACGCTTGCGCTACCCACGGCAAAGGTGCGATAGTAGCAAGTCCTGTAGCCGTTGAAAGAATGGAGGATATCGAAGAACGCTGGATCGCCCGGCCGGAGAATACGATCGCTGTAAACGTGCGGATGTGGCGAGCACCGCTCTCCGGAAATCGCGTTCACCCCTTCGACGTGCTCGCTACCGAGGTCATAGAGGGCTTTCGAGACAAGGCCGACGGCTTCGTTTTCGCGAACTCCGGGCCGGAGGAAGGCGTACAGCTCGTCGTAAGCCGCATCAACCATCGAGGCAGCAGACACGAGAAGGGAGATCTCGTCCTGCGTCTTGATACGGCGGGCCTCCAGGAATACCTGCTGACCGTCCACCACCTTGAGACCGAGTTCCGCCATTGCAGTCAAGATCGGCATCTCGGCCACGTCGATGCCTATGGGCTGGTTCGAGAGCCCGTATTTCTCAAGCTCTCGCTTGATCGACTTGGCAACCTCCTCAGCACGCCCCGCCGCCGGATTGAACGCACCGCGCAGCGTTGAGATTCCCGCCCGCGAACCGTGCTCCATGGGCTTACCATCCGGCGTCGTGCCGGAGTAATCCAGCCAAGGATTGTAGAGAACGTGATGCTTGGCGGCGGACCCAAAGTCCCAGATGATCGGTTCGCCCCCTCGAGGGAGTAGGGCAAAACGAATCAGTTTGTCCATAGCCCACGTCCCGATGTGGGTCGATGTCATGTAACGGATATTGTGAAAGTCGAATGTGAGAAGTGCGCCGAGCTCACTCTTATCTAGCTGGGCTCTCAGGCGCGCAAGACGCTCCTTACGGAGCCGCTCGAAATCGACCCTCTCCTCCCAGTCGACGGCATTAATGCCGAAACTCTTGATTGCCATTTGCTTATCTCCATTTCCGGCCCAGCACTTGGGGGTGCGCTGGGCACTCGTTCACCGGACGAATAATTCGTGTATTTCTAGTGCACCTGCTGTCCACCGCTTACGTTCATCGCCTCACCAGTGATATTTTCCGCGCACTCAGAGGCAAGAAACAGGCAAGCGTGCCCCATATCAATCGCACTCTGTGGGCGACCGAGGGGTATCCCATCCACGAACCTCTTCCAACCATTTTCGCCGTCTAACTCGTTGAGGATTCCCATCTGAGCATCGTCCCATAAGGGTGTCCGTACGACGCCCGGGCAAATCGCATTGACGGTAATATTTTCCGCCGCGACCTCCTTGGCAAGTGACTGAGTAAGACCGATAACACCAAATTTTGACGCGCAGTAGTGGGCCAGATTGGCCAGACCTTCTTTACCGGCCATCGATGAAATACTGATAATACGGCCCTGTTTCCGCTCGACCATGGGGCCGAGTACCCTCTGGGTGACAAGCAGAACACCCTTGAGATTGACCAGCATCAAACGATCCCAGTCATCTTCGGTGATCTCCCGGAACGGGCGAACGCTCGAGATGCCCGCGTTGTTTACCAGCACATCCACGAAACCATGCTGGCCTTCGATCAAGGTCACTGCTGCATCGATGCTCGCTCTGGAGGTAACGTCCAACTCGACCGCGCTCGCACTTCCGCCCTGGCCCTTCAAACGCTCAGCCACGGAATGTGCGGCGTCAAGATTGAGGTCACCGATAATCACATTGGCGCCGGCCCGCGCGAACACTTGTGCTATGCCCGCACCTATGCCCGACGCGCCACCGGTTATCAGTGTCACTCTTCCGGCAATACCCGATACCTCGTACATCTTCTCATGACTCCTCACGGTTCGTGCGGGTGCATGCAACGGCCACCCTCGACTAGTTCCTACAACCTTGTAATCTCCGGCATTACCTCTGCGGCAATCAGCTCGAGAGATCGAGTACTGACTTGAATCGGCATGCCGGGAGGACGCGCCCAGAAGATGAGCTCCTCGAAATCATACGTACGGCGGCACTCGCGAATCCCCGCGATGATGTCGTCAGGCGTCCCGACAAAATAGTGATTTGGCGAAAGGTCAGCCGGATCGTTTACTGCACCACCATGTGTGTCTACATCCGCAGCATCCGAGAACCATTGCCGGTAGGCATTGAACTGATACAGGAAGTACTCACCACTAAGTTCCCAGGCCTTTTCCTTAGTCTCAGCTGCAAATATAACTCGATTTGTAGCTAGTCTTCGGCGCGCCATATCCCCCTTAAACTCAGTAAGATACTTCCGATATATATCTTCGGTTACACCGGAATCTGGCATAAACCCAGCTCCATATCTGGCTGCTCGGCTCGCTGAATGCGGACTGTTACCGCCGATCCAGAGCTGGGGACCACCTGCTTGCGCAGGGGGTGGAGACACGATCACATCGTCAAATTCGAAATGCTTGCCTGAGTACGAGAACCTCTCTCCGGTCCAGGCCCGTTGCAACAATTCGATTGTCTCATCGGTGCGGGAGCCCCTTTCGGATCGCGGCACGCCCAGCACTCTGAACTCCTCTGGCCGATAACCTGGTGCCATCCCAACGTCGAGGCGCCCGCCCGACAGCTGATCGATTAGCGCCAGGTCCTCCGCAAGTCGAAGCGGGTGGTGAAGTGGCGCGAGCAGCACCGCCGTGCCTATGCGGGCCACGGAGGTGCGCTCGGCCATGACCCCGAGCATCGCCGCGAGGGATGGCAGATAACCCTCTTCGAGGAAATGGTGCTCGGAGAGCCAGATGGAAGAGAACCCCAGCTGCTCGGCATAGACCGCTTGATCGATCAGGCCCCTGTAGAGATCACTCCATGGAAGCCTCCATTGAGCCGGGTTGCGGAAGTCGTACCAAACACCAAGTCGCACTTTCAGGCCACCTTGATTAGGATCTTCACGTCACCAGCACCCCGTGTTATGAGCCGATCGAAAGCTCCCTCCACGACCGACTCAAGCGGAATCGTCGAGGTGACCACGCGCTCCACCGGGAGACGGCCGCTTGCGACCAGCGCGACAATGCGGGGAAAGTCGTAGACCGGATAGCACCAGGTTCCTGAAAGCGTCAGGTCCTTCACAGCGAGCGCCTCGGCCGAAATGGATGCCGGGCGAACGTGCAGGGCGGTTTGAACCACGTGTCCGGCAGGCTTCACGGACTCAATGCATAGTTGCAAGGCAGCCTCCTTTCCGGCACACTCGATTGCGACGTCGGCTCCCACTCCTCCTGTAAGGTCGCGCAGGACGTCGACGACGTCATCGGACGAAGGATCCAAGGTCACCACCTCGCCCAACCCCTCGCCCAGCGATGCCGCTAGTTGCCGTCGAACGGGATCCATCTCGGAGACGACGACCCGGCGCGCCCCACGCGCCAATGCGTACAGTGTCGCGAGCGAGCCGATTGGGCCCGCACCGGTCACCAATGCCGTATCGCCTCCGGCCATGCCCGAACGGTCGACACCGTATGCTGCCACAGCGGTTGGCTCGATCAGAGCAGCCTGGAGTGCGCTAACACCCACGGGAACTTTGATCAACTGGCTTGCTCGCACCATCGCTAGGTCGGCAAGTCCACCCCAGGCGCTGGAAAGGCCCGTGCAAGCCATCGTTCTGCAAAGATGGTGCATGCCTCTTTGACACTCATAACATGTCCCACAGTAAATGAGCGGCATCACCGAGCAAAGGTCCCCGGGCGCGAGCTCCGTGACTCCGTCGCCGACCTCGACGACTACCGCCGAGAACTCGTGGCCCAGTATCTGCGGGGCGTGCGAACCGTTGAGTGGATGGGGCTCGGTCGGCACAACGATGGGGCCGTCCGTGTATTCGTGCAGGTCGGTACCGCACACACCGCACATCTGCGGCTTGATCAGGACCTCGCCCGGTGCCGGCGACGTGGGCGCGTCTACCTCCTGCACCTTGACCGTGCCGCGGTCGAAGAACATTGCTGCGCGCAACTCTTACTCCTTGCTCGTTTAGCTTTGAAAACATGCCCGAAAGGGACTACCTGGGGACCCGTCTACTGAAATTGGCGGCCGGGAAGCCTCCGATTCTGCAAATAGCTCGTTATACCCGCCTCATGCCCCCCGGGTCGCTCGTATGCGATCTGAACAAGCTCCAGGGGGTACCCGTCGGGGTCGGAGAAATAGACCCACCGCCAGCCCGAAAGAACGCCTTCGTCGACCACGTTGACCGGGGAAAAGAATTCGATACCCTTGGAACTGAGATCTTTGACGGTCTCTTCGATATCGTCCACTAGGAATGCAACGTGGGACGCGCCCAAACTGTTTGAGCGCAACGGTGCCGACGTATCAGAGGGGGGTGCCGAGTACTCAAGCAGCTCCATCAAAGTGTCCCCCAATTTAAGACACACCTGCCGCAGAATCGCACCCGGGACCCCCACCGCCGGCCCCAATCCGGGGTGATCGAACCATGGGCTAGGTTCCGTGGCGATCTCGAGGCCCAAGAGGTCATGATAGAAATAGAGGGATTCGTCAAGATTTTTGACCGTGATCCCGATGTGGCTCTGAGCCTTCATTTCATCCCCTGCTTTCCCGCTTCGCCGCCCTGCCGGCGACGTCAACGACAATCTTTCCCTTGGCCCGCCGCTCCGCCAGGGGCTTGATTCCTTGTTCGAGGAGTTCTTCCAGGCCGATCACGGAATCGAGCATGAGCGCAGAAAGGTCAGATGAAGAAAGCACCTGAAGCGCCTCCGGAATATCCTCCTCGCAGACATGTGCCAAAGTCCCAAGGACGTCAAGCTCGCGAACCGAAACCGCTAGCAGATCGATCTCGACCGGCCTTGACTGGAGCCCAAGCATCAGCACACTGCCGCCCTTTTGCGCCATAGCAATGGCGAGGCTCGGATTACCGCCAACCCCGGTCGCTTCTACTACGGACTGAATACCAGCGCCATCGGTCACTTCCAAGACCTGAGCAAGCGGGTCTTGTCGTAGCGGATTGACCGTCATCGTCGCTCCGAGCTTCTCCGCGAGCTCAAGCTTCTCGTCATCGATGTCAACGGCGATCACCTGCCTGGCCCCCCTGGCCTTCGCGCCGGCCACGAGAAAGCCTCCGATCCCGCCAACACCTAGCACCACGACACTCCTCCCAGCCGAGACCTTCGCCCGGCGAAGACCGTGCAACGCCACTGCGAACGGCTGCGCCATGGCTGCTGCCACGTCACTTATGGCCTCAGGAACTGTCACGCAAACGGAGGCCGGCACTACAACCAGGTCAGCGAGCCCTCCGTCAACATGAAGACCGAGCGTCTTGTAGCTCGCGCAAAGGTTGGTGCGCCCCTCTTTGCACCAGGCGCACTGGCCACAAGAAATCCCTGATCCGCTAACAACTCGGTCACCAGGCCGGAACGAGGTCACCTCGTCCCCGACGACCACGACCGTCCCGGTAAATTCGTGCCCGAGTGTCACAGGGGGCTGCGCAAGGATAGGGCCATGCGCCCACTCGGATGAGTCAGTACCACAGATCGCAGCCATGGAGACTCTTACTAAGAGATCGGTGGCTCCCGGACTTCCAGGCTCGGGCACCTCCTCAATGCGCAGCTCCCGAGGGCCGTAATAGCGGGCCGCCCTCACTCTCCCACCTCGAAGTGGATCTTGATGTTGCCAGATGAACCGGATGCCGCGGCCAGCGCTTCTTCCGCCCGTTCAAGCGGATAGACGCCCGTGACCAGCACCGTCGGATCGATCACACCGGAAGCCAGAAAGCGAATCGTCTCCGGCCAAATGCCCACAGAGCCAATGATGCCTTCGATCTTGAGGGCCTTTGCCTGGATGAGCCCGAGAGGCACCTCGGCCGACCTGGCGACGTCGATCCCCACATAAACCACGCGTCCACCTACCCTGGCCAACCGCAGAGCGTTCGCCATCGCAGCTGGATGCCCGGCCGTTTCAAGAACAACGTCGAAGGTGCCGTCTCCTGTCATGGCGAGCACCTCCGGCGATTTCTCGACCTCCGCCGGATCGACGGCAGCGTGGACACCAATCTCGAGCGCCTTTGCGCGGCGATCCTCTCGGGGCTCCACCATCACCACGCGTGCGCCACGACCAAGCGATGCCATCGCGGTCAAGAGTCCTATGGGGCCCCCACCAAGAACGGCGACCCTATCACTCGGGTCAACCGTCGCAGCGCGGGTCGCGTTGTATGCCACGCTGAAAGGCTCCACCAGGGCCGCGGTAGTGTAACTCATGGTTTCGGGGACCTTGTGCAACCACTCGGCACGAGCCACGAAATACTCCGCAGCCGCCCCGGAAATTGAAAAGCCGAAGTGGTCCTTACCTCCGGGGCCAACCACACACTCGCCGACAACGCGGTCTCCGGGCTCGAAGTCGGTTACACCTTCGCCGACTTCCGCGACCTCCCCGGCCCACTCGTGGCCGGGTACCACAGGGTAAGAGAAAGGAATGATGTAGCGGTCAGCAAGCAGCTCAAAGTCCGAATGGCAAATGCCGACGCGGCGCGATCGGATCAGGACTTCACCGCGTCCGGGGCGCGGAACTACTAGATCTTTTATACCTGCGATTCGAGCACCAGAAAATACCAACGCCTTCAACGCGATCTCCTTCTAACGAATGACTTTGTTTATGTCCCCGGTGGATCACGGGGCAATTTCCATCAAGCCGCTACCGACTCGAGATGGCGGCGCAACATGCGCCGCGAGGTACCCCGAGCTTGCGCTCGGGCGTAGATTCCTACCGCAACAAATACCAGCACGCCTTGGAACCAGTATTGCCAAGGCTGGCTCAGGTTCAGGAAGGTTGTCACGTTGAGCAACTCCTCGACGAGGACCGCGCCCAAGAGCACTCCCACGAAGGAGCCGCGGCCCCCGAAGACACTGGTCCCGGCCAGAACTACGGCCGTAACAGAAGCGAGCGTATAGTTGACGCCCTGTGATGGGTCACCCACCCCAATCTGGGCCATAAGCATGATCCCCCCGACGCATGAGAGAAGAGCCGAGGCCACATAGGCACCGACCAGCGACCGGTCTGTGCGAACCCCCAAGCGAAATGCCGCCGTAACATCCGAACCGACCGCCCTAAGGCCGCGCCCCCATCGAGATCGTCGCAGTGAAATCTCTAGAGCAATAGCGACAAGGACCGCCAGGACAAAGGCGATTGGGACAGCACCTATGCCTTGGTTGATTGCATTCATCACAGAGTTGGCAATGTAGCCACCTTGGAAGGGCCGCATCACCAGCGATATACCCTGCAATGCGATGTAGGACACCAGTGTCGCAGCCACCGGCGTAAACACCTTGCTCTGGACCATAAGGCCGTTAGCCAATCCGACCAGGGCGCTTACGACGAACATTACGACGAACCCAAGAGCGAGACTCGCTACCGAACGTCCGGAATTCTCATAGAAGGAGCCGATCACTACGACGAGTCCCGCCAGCGGGCCGACAGAAAGGTCAATGCCCCCAGTCATAATCACACAAGCCTGCCCGAAGCTGATAAACGCGAGTGCAGCCACCAACAGCCCGAGCGAATTCAAGTTAAAGCTGGTCATGAAGCGCGCGTTATGCCCCTGCGTGTACAGGGATATGGCGACCATGATTATGGCCAAGGCCCATGTAGCTCCGTAGTCGCCCTTTGCCACACGAGTCACCCTTCCGAAGAACCGCGGTGTGCGCCCGGGTGCCTTGCCCTTGCTGTCGCCAACAAGCGAACGCCTGGCCGTCGAGGAAAGCATGGCGTTGGTAATTCGACTCTCCTGAACCTCTTGCCCTGAGAATTCCGCCACAAGGCGCCCAGCGGAGACGACCAGCACGCGATCACACAACCCTTCCAGTTCGCGCACGTCAGAGGAGACCACCACCACAGCGACTCCCTCATCGGCCACCCGTCGCAGTACTCTGTAAATCTCGAGCCTCGCTCCGACATCAACGCCCTGAGTAGGGTCGTCGGCAAGAAGCACGTGGGCGCCTTCGTTCAGCAGGGCGCGCGACATCAGGACCTTCTGCTGATTGCCGCCCGAAAGTTCGAGCACGTTCGCCTCGATCGAGGAGGCCTTGACGGCCAATTCGGTGCTTTTTTCCTTCACCGTCTGAGCCTCGGCTCGTCGGCGGACAAAGCCGAAGCGAGCAAAACGATCAACGGTCGAAACTGCGGCGTTCTCGCGAACGGACATCGTCGGGAAGAGCCCTTCGCTGAGTCGATCGGAAGATAGATAGACGACACCAGCGTCGCGCGCTGACCCAGGTCCGCTGATACGCACTTCCTTCCGATTCACTTCGATCGTCCCCACGGCAGTCTCCAGCCCGGCCAACGCGCGGATCAGCTCGCTCTGTCCGTTGCCCACGATCCCACCAATGCCCAAGACCTCACCCTTGCGGACGATGAAGTTGGCGTCATGGAACCGGAGACCATTGAGATCTCTGACCTCCAAGACGATCTCGTTCCCGAGTAAACCAGCCTTGGGGGGGAACTCCGCGAAGACTTCACGCCCGACGATCAGCTCAAGGATTTGGGCGTCAGAAACATCGGAAACCGTAAAGGTCCCGCGCATTTCTCCATCGCGTAAAACGGTCACCCGGTCACAAAGCGCACGCACCTCTGCCAGGCGATGGGTTATGTAGATGATCGCCACGCCGTTGGACGCCAGTCTGCGGAGATGACTAAAGAGCATCTCGGCATCTCCCGCGCCAAGCGACGCTGTTGGCTCATCCAAAATCATGATCGACGGCCCTGCCGCAAGCGCCTTGGCGATCTCGATCAGTTGGCGCTGCGCAACCGCAAGGTCGCTCACGCGGTCGTTCAATCCGGCGGTGCACCCCACTTCAGCAAGCTGGGCGGCCACCCAGTTCTTGGCCTCGCCACCGTGCTCGCGCATCTGCGGGCCAAGCGCCATGGCCATGTTTTCAAAGACGCTAAGGTCCGGTGCCAGTGCCGGGTGCTGATACACAATTGCTATCCCGAGCTTCTGTGCGAGTTGGGGATTGAGGTTCTCGACCACGCGGCCGAGAACCTCAATCTGACCTTGATCCGGCTGAAGCGAGCCGACGGCGGCTGACATAAGGGTCGACTTACCGGCTCCATTCTCGCCCAACAGGGCATGAACCTCGCCGGACAGTACCTCAAGCGAGACGCCTTTGAGCGCAGCGACACCGTCGAAACGCTTCCAAACGTCGCTGAGCTTGAGTGCCACGGTGTCAACAGCCACATCCGTCATCGGTCAGTCCCTCCGATTTGCTCTCTCTTGCCCTTAGCCGCGCAACGACGAAAGGGTCGGGATTACGCCCTGAAGTGCAGCGAGCTGCTGGGCCGCCGTTAGGCCGCTGGAATCAATCGCTGTCGCCGGGAGCGACGCGATGCACTGAGGCGCATACGGCTTTCCCGTCACCGAGTTTTCATAGTTCTGCTGTGGCACCACCGTTGAACTCGGAACTTTGCCGCCGGTTGCGAGCGCCACCGCATACCGAATGGCGTACTCAACCATCCACGTCTGAGAAGACACGGTGAACAACTTGAACTGCGGGTTGGATGCGCTCAGCTTCTGGTAGTCACAGCCGAGCGAATTTGCATCCTCAGTTGCGATGACCGGAATCGGACGCCCGGCCTTTGTGAATTGCGGAAGCGCGCCCGCCAGAGCTGTACCGAAGTCGCTGATCACGGCATCGATCTTCGAGTACTTGGAGAGCAGCGACGCTACGACCTGCTGAGTATATGCCGGATCCCAGTTCGTCACATTGTACGGCTGCTGTCCAAGCAGGTGAATGTTCGGATACTTTTTGAAGACGCTCTCAATTCCCTGGTACTCCTCCAAGCTCTGAGAGTTTGCGGGAGGGCCGCCCAGAAAAACAACATTCCCCGATCCGTGAAGCGCCTGCGCAACATCCTGCCCCCAAAGCACCCCGGCTTGCGCGAAGTCCGTTGACAGGAAAGCGTTGTAATTAACACCAGGCTTACCGCCTGGCGATACTCGATACGGAACCACGATGGTGCCGGCCTTGTAGGCCTTCGTGAGCACCGGCAGCATGGCCTTGCCCGCGTCGGGGAAATCGACGATTGCCGTGATCCCTTGCGCCACGAGGGAATTGATATCCGAAATGGCCTTCTGCGTATTGCCCTGGCCGTTGGTGTAAACAAACTTGGTCACACTCGGGCACTTCGCCGCCTGGACGACGGCGGAATACCGGGTGAGTTCGCGCCAGGTGTTGTCACCAAAGCCATCTGCCAGCGCTATCGAGGCTTTCTTCGGCCCACACCAGGGCATATTGGGGTTGACCGTGACAGGAGTGGAGTTTCCGGAACTTCCACTGGAACTGCTCGCAGATGAAGCGGAGCCGCAAGCCGCGAGCGAGGCCGCCATCACGGCACCTACCGCCACCGCGCCCCACCGCCGCGCACGGCGCGGCCGATACGTGGACCAATAAGTCATGAGTTAATTACCCCCTTGGCATCGCCCGTCGCAACGAGCCACACGGACGATCGATTAGGATCTAGATCGAGCAGCCTCCCACGGGCAGCTCAATCGGAGTTGATGTCAGTAGTCAGTCGATTCGGTTATTTGTGTACAGACTCGCTTCTGGCATCACCTCCCCAACCTTTCTGATGTCGAGACCGCATGGCTAGCCATGCCGCCCGCCGTAGCGGGACCGCTCGGTGGCGCGTCGCTGGCGACAATCGGGACGGAAGCAGCCCTGCGCCGCCTGAGCATGCTTCCCAATTTTCCGCGAACTCCGTAAACAGCCACACCTACAGCCAGCGCGATCGCCTCGACCACGTTCTGAGCGGCTGCGCTCGCGCCCGTGGTCAGGACAAATTGCTGAAGCTGACTAAGAAAGACTGCCCCAATTGCACTGGCGATAGGACTGCCAATACCGCCCATAAGCGAAGTACCGCCGAGAGCCACTGCGGCCACGGAAGGCAGCAAGTACGCGTCGCCCTGGAACGCGTCGGGTTGCGAGATGATGCCCGCCAACAGAATGCCGGCTGTGCAATAAAGCATCGCCGACCCGACATATGCGAGGATCTGGTACCGGTCCACCGATAGCCCAGCAGCGCGCCCGGCCCGCTCGCTGACGCCAGCAGCTTCGAACCGCCTTCCCAGCACTGTGCGCTTGACAACAACCTCGACAGCGACAACAGCAATGATCGCGAAAACCATCGGGACCGGGATGCCCAACACCGAACCCGATACGAAGTTCTGGAGCGCAGTCGTTGTCTGAGTTGGAGTTCCGTGCGATATCGCCAGGTCAATCCCATAAAGCACGGCATTCATACCCAACGTCTGCACGATCGGCATGATGCCGACTTTGGTAACCATGATGCCGTTCACCACCCCGGCAACGATGGATATGCCGAAAACAAGCAGTATCGCAGGCACGAGTTTGGAGGATGCGCCGTTCGGAAGGTGGGTCACGATGACGACCGTCAGCGAGATGAAGCCAGGAACCGACAGGTCGATACCGCGCTGCTGAACGACGAGAGTTTGACCAACGGCAGCCAACACAAGTATCGCGGCAAATGGCCAAAGAGCTGCGAGGGCGCTCCCTCCCAAGCTCCTAGGCTCGACAATCCGGCTAAAGACAAAGAGCAGAATTGTCGCCGCGAAAATTCCGCCGGATTTCCCCCATCTGGCGAGAGTTAAACGCACGATCCCACCTCAAACATCAAATCCCCCGTATGTTGCCTGAGGGTTCCCGGGCAACCAGTGCATCCGGATGCGCGAACGAAAGCCCCGCATCCGGACAATCTCACCGACTCAGTGGCTGTGGTCCTCTCCGGACTGCGGGTATCGCAGCTCATACCCCGCTTCGGCCTTCGAGGAAGCGCCCGCCCAACCCCAAATCATTTCTGCTTCGATCGTGTCAGATGTATTCCGGAATCCATGCCATTCACCCTTGCGGTGAAATGCAATATCGCCCGCTTTCACCGGGATCTCGTTGTCGCCGTCAAGGACAATTCCCTCGCCACGAGTCATGTAAACAAACTCCTCCGCGTTGGGATGGCGATGCCACTGGTGAGTTGACCGTCCTGGGGCGAACCGGGCCCGGCCGAAGACGACGTGCTCCGAGCCGCCGTTCATCTTGTCAATTAGGAATTGGACAGTCATGCCAACCCAACCCTGGTCTGGGCCCAGGTTTGGCACGGGGTTCACATCGTCAATGGCTACGTGGTAGGTATCGCTCATTTTGTTGATCCTCACAAGGTCTCTGCGGTTGAACAGTTGCGTTAATAGTAACGGATGTCACACATAATGTCAAGCCTGACGCCACACTTTGTACAGTGCTGTTATACAGCGCCCGACGATAACCTTCTCACGCCAGCGAACGGCGAACCCCGTCAATAATCCGCTCAGGCGACGGGATCGCCAGGTCCTCGAGCGAGTCGGCGGCAGGGAGCGGAACGTGCGGAGTAGTAACCCGAACAATCGGGCCATCAAGATCGAAGACGTTCTCTTCAGCAATAATCGACGAAAGCTCCGCTCCCCAGCCAAGAGCGCGGGGGTTCTCCTCGACGGTTACGAGGTGACCTGTCCTGGCTACAGAGTCGGCAACCGTCGCCACGTCGAGCGGTATCAAAGAGCGTAAATCAATCACCGTGGCATGAATTCCCTGGCCCGCGAGCATTTCCGCCGCAGCAACGGCCTTCGGAACCATCGCAGCGAGTGCGACGATCGTCACGTCAGAACCTTCCCGGATTACCTTTGCCCTGCCGAGTTCACCGACGATCTCACCATCAGGAACATCCTCCTTGGCCGCATAAAGGGCTTTGTGCTCGAAGAAGAGAACGGGATCGGGATCCCTCACAGACGCAGCCATCAAGCCGATCACGTCAGCCACGCTGGATGGTGCGACCACTTTGACCCCGGGTATTGCCATGGCCCAGTTTTCTATGGACTGAGAGTGTTGGGCGCCAAAGCGAACTCCCCCTCCGTTGCCGCTGCGGATAACAAGCGGCAAGGTCACCTGCCCATTAGTCATATAGCGAGTTTTGGCAATCTCATTGGCGACCAGATCCCAACAAACCGCGAAGAAGTCCGAGAACATAATTTCGGCGATCGGCCGCAGTCCCGTCATTGCCGCGCCCATCGCCGCGCCAAGGATTGCCTGCTCAGAAATAGGCGTGTCCAACACTCGTTTCGGTCCGAATCGCTCGTAAAGGCCAACCGTCGCCTTGAAGACTCCGCCGGCGGCGCCAATGTCCTCCCCGATAAGTACAACGGAGCTGTCGCGATCCATCTCCTGGGCAATGCCCCGGGCAACAGCTTCCCTGTAGGTCAAGAGCGCCACGTCGCACCTCCGTCAGCAAACACGTCTTTCATAAGAAGGGAGGGGTCAGGAGGTGGACTGTTCCGGGACTCCTCAGTGGCCCGGTCAACCTCTTTCAGCGCTGCTTCCTCGATAAGATCGAGCTCCTGCACTCCAACACCCGCCTCTACAAGCCGGGCGCGGTACGTGATGACCGGATCCCTCGCAAGCCAGGCTTGCAGTTCTTCGTCGGGACGATACTTACCCGGATCAGCGCGTGAATGTCCGCCGTGCCTATAAGTCTTGGCCTCGATGAGGCTCGGCCCGCGTCCGGAACGGGCGTTGTCGAGCGCGGTGACGGCCGTCGCGTACATTGCATCGGCGTCATTGCCGTCCACCACGATCGACTCAAGGCCGTATGCTGCGGCTCGGTCCGCCGCGGGATTCTCGACCGGCGTGACGTCAAAGATGGAGGTGTATTCCATGTAAAGGTTGTTCTCGCAGACAAAGACCACGGGGAGCTGCCAAACCGCCGCGAGGTTGACTGCCTCGTGGAAGGCTCCGATATTTGTCGTGCCATCGCCAAAGAAGCAGACTGTCACCTCTCCGGTCCCTCTGTATTTGGAGGAAAACGCGGCCCCATTTGCGATGGTCAGATGAGCGCCGACGATGGCATACGAGCCCATCATCCCGTGCTCAACGCTGGTGAGGTGCATGGAGCCCCCTTTACCAGCCATCAACCCGCAGGATCTGCCCATTAGTTCACCCATGACCGAAGTCATTGAGACCCCCCGGGCCAGCGCATGGTTATGACCCCGGTACGTGGCAAATGTGTAGTCGCCTTTACGCATGGCAGTCCCAAATGCTGCTGCAATTGCCTCCTGACCTAAGCCAAGATGGCTGGTTCCCTTTACTAAGCCCTGCAAGAACAGGTCATGCGCACGCTTTTCCAGATAACGAAGCCTTACCATCGAGCGGTAGAGTGCGACGCGAGTCGCGGTGTCGGGACGCCCCTCTTGCGAACTTACGTAGGCTGTTACCACTGAGGGCGCCACCTTTTGGTACTCGTTGACGGTCATGCTCACCTCGTTGTAGACGATTAGCGCCTGGTTTAGCGACCGGAGCCGCGATCATCCCTCACCCGAGACTCCTGCGGGTGGTACCATCACGAGCACTACCCCCCGGGCGGGCCGAAACCAGAAGCAGCTCCGCAAGAAACAATGTTGCACAAATGTAAAACGTTGTCAAGTGGGACTGCACAGTTTGATAAGATTGCCCAGTGAAACGGCTAGAAATGCGAACATATCAGGGAAGGCATGCAGGTGACGGCGGATACAGCATCAATTGAGGAACAAACAACCGATGCCTACACAAAGGACCGCAGCCGCCAGCTTCTTGGGGAACGCATACGAAGCGAGCGAATCGCCCAGGGAATCGGAGTGCGCGAACTAGGGCGACTCGTCGACTGCTCCGCCAGCCTGATCTCGCAGATCGAGCTGGGCAAAGCGAACCCTTCAGTAAGTACGCTCTATTCGATCGCCAGCGTACTGAACATTTCCGTGGACAAGCTCTTTGCCGAGTCTCCCCCCGACTCCGAAAAAGAGCCGGCGCAGGTGCCGCGCGAAATGCCAAGCTCTGCACGATCGGCCTTCCAGGATATGGAGGCTGCTGCAAGTATCCCGCGGCTGACCGCCCACGAGGGCTCTGTCATACAAAGGCGGAGCCGTCGCCCTGCAATCGACCTTGACCGCGGAGTGCGCTGGGAGCTGCTTGTCCCCGTCCCCGAGAAAAACGCCGAGTTCATGGAAGTTACGTATGCGCCCGGTGGTGGCTCAGCACCAGAAGACCACGCGATCCGGCACAACGGTCGGGAATATTGCGTGATCCTTGAGGGGGTGCTGTCGATTCAGATTGGCTTCGAAACTTACGAACTCAACCCTGGTGACTCAATGGCGTTTGATTCCACGATCCCTCACCGGTTCTGGAATGCCGGCCAAGCGCCCGTTAGGGCTATCTGGTTCGTTCTGGATCGTTGGGCGGTAGGGAACCCGTAGCCGAAGTCGGTTTGCCTATCCATTCCACGGCCTCGCACAGGTTTATGGGTCCGCCGCATTCTCGAAGAGAGGAGACAAAGATGACGAAAACCGTAGCCGTAGTTGGCTTGGGGAAGATGGGGTGGGCCCTTGCCGAACGCCTTCTCGACCAAGGGATCGAACCGGTGGTCTGGAATCGAACCCATAAGGATCTTGCCCCGTTGACATCCAAAGGCGCCCGTGTGGTGGCCTCGCCGAACGAGGTGTGGAGCAGCACGGACGTAGCCATCACCTTCGTCTCCAACGACGACGCACTCCGCGAGGTCTGCAATGGCAACGCTGGGTTGGGGGCTCCTGGGGCGAGCGGGAGGACGGTCATCGACATGAGCACCGTTTCGCCGCATGCCTCGGCAGAAGTGGGAGCGCGCCTCCAGGCGGCGGGTATCGGATTCCTCCGCTCACCGGTGAGTGGTAATCCCGGAGTGCTGGCAGCCGGAAACCTCACCCTCATGGTATCCGGGCCAAACAACTCCTATTCGGCTTGCGACGAGTTGTTGCACCAGATTGGAGCCAACGTCTTCTACCTGGGAGAAGGCGAGACTTCGCGCGTCGTCAAACTGGCTATAAATGCCCTCTTGGCCGCTACCACGGCCGCCGTCGCCGAGACCATAGTGCTCTGCGAGGCGGCGGGACTCGACCGCTCCAGGTACCTCGAGGTCCTATCAGAATCGAGCGTTGGATCCCCTTTCGTGAAGTACAAGCGTCCACCTCTTGAGGCGCGTGACTACAACGCCACCTTCACGACTGACATGCTCTCCAAGGATCTGGGGTTGGCAGAGCAGCTCGCGAAGGAGTACTCGATTCCTATGCCGACGACCAATGCAGTCCATGCCCTGATCAAATCCACCTCGGATTACGGACTAGGCGGGCTCGACTTCATGGCGATGCTCCCCTACCTTCAGCATGAAGCCCATCGGACCCCTGACGTGGAGCCGTAGCAAGCAACGGTAAAAGACCTTTGGGGACCTCAGCCCGAACTTCCCAAAGGTCTTTTACCGGGCCCTACGATGCCGCGAGCGCCGGCTCCGTCTCCAGTTGAGGAGCGCCTGGCGACGAAGAGTTGAACGGATCCCAGGTCCTTCAAGTAGCGGGGCCGCAAGGCCCTCAGGACAAGATCAGCGTCTTTGCGCACCTGCTCCGCGACCGACTCGGTGACCAGGACGGAACCGGGAGCAGCGATGTTCACTACGCGCGAAGCGGTATTGACAGTCGAGCCGTAGTAATCACCATCCTGGGCGAGAATCTTGCCCCAAGCGATACCCGCCCGAACCTCGGACAGGATTTCATCCTCTTCGTAGATCCTGGCCAAGGATAGGCCGATCTCGCAGGCCTCAACCGGATCATCCGAGACGAACATCACCTCGTCACCGATCATCTTGACGACTCGTCCACCGTGCTGCGTCACGACGTCGAAGCTGACCTCCTCGAAGCGTCCGACCACCTTGGCCAGCTCGGCGTTGGAGAGTTGCTGGGCGATGACCGTGAAGCCGACCAGATCCACGAAGCCGACCGCCATTTCCACCACCGAGATGTTCTCGACCCCCTTTTCGAAGGCGAGCATGGCGCGACGCGAGGCCGCGTGGAAGTGACGGATCCAGGTGTAGGCCAACAACTGCGGAACCGCAGGGACGATGACGGAGGAATACCGGGTGAAGCGATCGGCCAGCTCGACAGGATCGAGGTTGGCCAAACGGTCTCCAAGGTCGCCGAAGGCGTAGGACGAAACGATCTGAGCCTCCGCGAAGCGAGCCATCGACGACCCCATCACCCGGGCCAGCTGAACGGCAACCTCGTCCTCGACGGACCCTGACTGGAGAAGGATCCGCAGAGACTGCGCGGCTTGGACATCGAGTTCCGTGAAGATCGGATCGGCATCACCGAAGTCGGTGAATCCCAATGCCCGCCACAGCCGGCGAAGCACCTGGGTGCTTATGCCGGTCTCCTCTTCGACTTCCAGAGCCGACTTTCGACGGTAGGGATTACCGAGGAGCTGGTCGACGGCCAGGAAATGGAGCGTGCCGGCCCTATAAGCCGCCTCGATATCCTCATCGCGCAAGCCGCGTTCCCGCAGCATCTCAACCAGCGCGACCGGCAATTCCTCCATTGACACCCCACACCTCTTCCATCGATCCATGGTATTGCGTGCAGGTCCCCCGCGTGGACTAAGTTGCTCACCTATGCTCTAGCAAGTGCCCAAAAGCCACGAAACGAACGATGGAGCGCCTTCGCGGTGCGCTGTCCTCGTACCCCTCAAGTCCTTCACCAAGGGGAAAAGCCGGCTCGACGTGCTGGGCGCCGAAAAACGGGAGGCCATCGCCCGGCTTGCCGCGCATGTCGTGCTCGAAGCGGCCAAGCATCACCATCCCCATGTGGTCACAGGCGACAGCCAGGTGGCCGAATGGGCCAAGGGTTTCGGTGCATCGGTCATCCTTGGTGGCCAAGGATCCCTCAATGCCGATCTCGAAGAGGCGCTCGACCATCTGCGCGCGGCAGGATACCGGCGCGCGGTGATCGCACTGGGCGACTTGCCGCTGCTAAGGCCGGTCGACATCGCTGCAGCGGCCGCCTCGGACGGGTTCTATGTGATACCGGACCGGCACGACGCAGGGACCAATCTCCTCGCGTGCGAACTGCCATTCCCTATCCGTCTCGCTTTCGGTGAAGACTCCTTTCCGGCCCACCTCGCGGCAATAGCCAAGACCGGCGCCGGGTGCAAGATCGACAATGAGAGCCTGGCGCGATTCGACGTCGATTTACCTGAGGACCTGGAAGCCCTTGCAGCGCTCGCCGCCGGAGAGGTCCTGACCGCCCCCGAAGTAAATAGATTGAATTCATTACTTGCACTCGCGGGGCGTCGTATCGCCTGATCGCGAAAAGCCCGAAGAGCAGGAGCAGCCGGCACTTGACGAGCACCTACTTCAACGAGAGCGGTCCATCCTCGATGAACATCGAACCCCCTAAGCGGGTCATGGCGATTGGGGCCCACCCGGACGACATCGAATTCGGCGCCGGAGGAACCATCGCCAAGTGGGCCCAGCAGGGATGCGAGGCGGTCATTGTTATCATGACCGACGGCTCCAAGGGAACTTGGAATCCCGAGGCGGATCCTCTCGAGCTGGCAATGCGCCGTCAGGGGGAGGCAAGACGTGCAGCCGGCACAATGGCTCCTGGCGCCGTGGTCGAGTTCCTCGGCTGGACGGACGGCGAGCTGCGTCATGGCGAGCGAGCAGTAGCGCAGTTATGCCACCTGATTAGGCAATACAAGCCCGACGTGCTGATAGCCCATGATCCGTGGAAGCGATACCGTCTACATCCGGACCATCGCGCCGCGGGGTTCATCACCACAGATGCCCTGGTTGCCGCGCGCGACCCACACTTCCTGCCGGAGCTGGGCATGCCCCACAGGCCAAGCGCGCTGCTGCTGTTCGAGGCCGACGAGGCAAACCACCTCGAAACCCTTGGCGAACTCGCCCTGCGCGCAAAGGTCGAGGCCCTTTTATGCCACCGCTCCCAGCATGAAAGCTCCATGGAAATAAACGACGCGGGCAACCTGGAAGAAATTGCCCGCTTCCGTCAGACGGTAAGGGATGCGGCTGAACGAAATGGCGGAGCCGACGGGGCCGAGTTCGCCGAGGCTTTCCATCTCATCTCTGAGGTGTAAACCCGGCCCCAATCGCAATTGGCTACCCGTTGACCATCCGCGTGCGGCCTTCCCAGAAAGGCGCACGCAGCTTGAATTTCTGGAGCTTCCCGGTGGCGGTGCGGGCCAACTCCGTACGGAACTCGACCGACGTAGGGCACTTGTAGTGCGCGATCCGCTCGCGACAGAATGCGATGATCTCCTCGGGAGTCACCTCGACACCCGCCTTTGGAACAATTAGAGCCTTCACCGTCTCACCCCACTTGTCGTCAGGCACGCCGATAACGGCGACTTCCTGGACGGCCGGATGCTGGAAGATGGCGTCCTCCACCTCGATGGATGAGACGTTCTCGCCGCCGGTAATGATGACGTCTTTCTTGCGATCGGAGATTGTCAGGTAGCCGTCTTCTATGTACCCCCCGTCCCCGGTGTGGAACCAGCCACCTTCCATCGCTTCCGCGGTTGCCTCGGGGTTTGCCCAGTAGCCATCAAACACGAGATTCGACTTGGCCAGCACCTCGCCGTTGGCGTCGACGTGAATTCGATTGGAGATGATAGGCGTGCCGGCCCTTGAGAGAAGCTTGGCGCGCTCCGGAAGAGGTTTGCCATCCCACTCGCGGCGATGCCTGTTCACTGTCAGGACTGGCGAGGTCTCGGTGAGTCCGTAGATCTGCATGAACCGCCAGCCAAGTTCCTCCTCAATCCTCTCGATCGTGCGCGAGGGGGGCGGGGCGCCGGCCGCTACGATGCGAACGTGGTCGCGCCCTGGAATAGGGCGGCCCTCCGCATGCCGTTTTTCAGCCGCCAAAAGCACCGCGGCCCAAACCGCGGGGGCGCCACACATGAGCGTCACGCCATGCTTATCGACCCGGTTGAGGATCTCCTCGCCGTCCACTTTGCGCAAGAGGATGTGGGTTCCGCCCAGGCCGGTAATGACATATGGCATGCCCCATCCGTTCACGTGGAACAGAGGGAGGGTGTGGAGGTAGACGTCGTCCTCGTTGACGCCGGTGTGCAAGCCGAAGAGTACGGAGTCCATCCACATGTTGCGGTGAGTGAGCTGCACGCCCTTAGGCCGGGCCGTTGTGCCCGAGGTGTAGTTGATGGAGCACGTGAATCCCTCGTCCGCCTCCCAATGGCGAGGTCCCACCTCGTCGTCACGCAACTCGGCGAAGAGGCCGGCGTCCCGCACGCCGTCCATGACGATCTTCTCCTTGACGTGGATGCCCGCCAGCATCTCCTCGTACTCGGGGTCGACCAGGAGAACGGAGGCGCCGGAATGGTCGACGATATAGGAGACCTCCTCCACGGTAAGCCTGAAATTTATAGGCACGATGATCCGGCCAAAACCGCTTACGCCGTAGAAGGACACGATCATCTTCGCCGCGTTGGGGCTGAAGATCGCGACCCTCTCACCCTGTTCGACGCCCATGTCCTCCAAGGCCTTGGCCAGATTCCTGGCGCGGCGGTAGAGACTCTGGTTGGTGATCTCCCCCAGACTTCCCGGCACGCCAGGCTCATCCACCAAGGCGGTGCGATCGGGGTAGACAAGGGCCGCCCGATCAAGAAAGTCTTTGACGTTGAGTTGGACAAGCACGCTAAATATCCCCCTATTCCCTCCAGCACCGGCGCCTATGCGGGCCGGGCCGTGAGATTGCGCGTCCCAAACAGATGGGATATCTCAATATATCCAGACCGGTTGCCGCAAACAAGATTTGCTTGCAAGGCCGCGGTGGCATTACAGCCCGCCCAGGCAGGCGTCCCTTTCAAGTTCGAGGATCCGCTGCGGTGGCTCGGCCTCACGTAAGCGTCCCGTACGCCTCGGCTCAATTCCGAGGTGCACCTCCACCTCCATGCGCCGATCACGCTCGCCGGCAACGAGCGTGCGCGCGCGCTCGACCAGCCAGGTGCGCGGATCCCGTCCGGCGACTCCAACGGCGGGGCCCGCCCGCGACACCTCCATCAAGTCGAGGAGAGAGAGCAGGCGATCTGTAAGCGCTTCCCTCTGCCCTCCCGGCGGATCAAGGACAGGAACCGAAAGGGTGGAAAGGAGCAGCCTGCTCAGCGCCTCCCCCTGCCGGTCCGTTCGCGAAGTATCTGCGCGCCCATTTGCGACCTCGTCGCTCTGGCCAAGCCGAGCCAGGATGGCCAAGTTTTCGTCACATAGCTGATCACATGTCACCTCCTCCTTTCCGGGAGGAGCACCGTCCCTGTCTACGGCCCAGCGGCCTGCACCAAAGGCGGGCAGGCGTAGTCCGACCAGTTCCATCACCCGGTCGGCAAGCCGAACGTCGACTTGGGCTGCCACAGGGGCGACCGGAGGAGCCATTAGGTACACGGGTCCCGCACTCTGCAACGAGACCCCTTGTGCGAGGGAGCTGTCGCTGCAGAGTTCCGCCTCGGGGCTCCCAGGAGCGAAAGTCTCCGGCACTCCCCTCGTGTGCCCTGATCCTCGCGCGACCACGACCTGAATGTCACCGGTCGCCAAGCGCTCA
>JAJZLQ010000088.1 GCA_021850605.1 Actinomycetes bacterium | reverse complement strand
TTACACACCTGTGATTTACCCCCTTTCCACCACTAAGTTTGGCCCTACCGACTGAACCAAGGATCTTTGCACGTACCACGGCGGCAGAGGGAACTTGGCAGCCCAGCGGGCAGATGGGGAGAAGCGGCATACACCGATAGCCCGGGCCTTGACCCGTGGCGGTGCGGAAAACGGGGCTAGCGGGTCCACGGTGGCGAAGGTGTAGTCGCTTCCCACCACGGCATTGGATGCGTCATAGAAGGCGAAGTCGATCTCGATGAGTGAGGCGGTGACGGTGCCGGTGTTCTGCACCTCGCCGACGATGTGTTCGTAGCCACTCGTGTCGGGCCCCCATTGGGAGCTGGACACCGGCGTGACGCTGAGAGACGACGCGGCGGCGGTGCCCGGGCTGGTAGCGAATACGCCAAGCAGCAGGGCTGCAACTGCTACGAATCCAAACAGCCGGGAGGGACTACGCCGAGCGCTACGCATTTTGCCACCTTTCTCAGTCAGGCAGCGAGATGGTAACACCCATATGAGAGGTGGTGTTGTCGGCTATTAAATACTGAAAATAATTGAAATAATCCAGCTAGGCCATTCCGGCGGTCTCGTCGCGGCCATTCTCCGGCCTGCGATCCCAAGGCGGGAAGCGCCGGGGCTCATGCCCGCGGTCGGTGCGGCAACCTGGTGACCGCCCGAAAGGGGGGTAGCAGCGCAGTTTGTTCGAAGGGTGGCGCCCGGCGCTGTTCCGTGCCATGCGGGGCACCTGGTTTGACGCCTTGCCTGTTCAGGGCCGATGGACGACGCTGATGTGATCGCAGGAAGAGGCATCCGGCGACCTTACTGGTTTTGTAACGCCTAACAAAAGCAATGGCTCTTTTATTGCATATCCCTAAGTGCAGGGGCCTGTGCAGGGGGTGCCGCGCGTTGTGTGCCAAGCCGCGGGTGAGCAGACTTGGAGACGCATTATTTCTTTCGGCTGAGACGCCCTTGGCCCAGGGCGCGTACTAAAAAAGGTTGCGGTAAATGCCCACCGGCGAAACGGAAGGTTTTCTCGTCATGTCTGCAGCGTGGTCACAGGCCGCCGAGTCCGAGTTTCCCAACCTTCCTGCGGGTGATGCGCAGTTCCTCGAGGCGCTGAGCGCCTCTTTCGACTCGTCCTTCCAGCGCCTCTTCGGCTCCGAGCGCATCGGGGCCTACATGCGCACCACGCTTCAGCTGGCTCGCAAGCTGGGCAAGAGCTGGTACGCCTTCGACATCAGCTTTGGCGCCAAGCCGAACGACAGTGAGACCCCGGTGCTCCTCACCGTGGACATCGCCTCGGTCGACCAGGCCTTTCTGGTCGATTCCTTCGTCGCGCTCCTGCGCAGGTTCGGGCTCGAGCCCGAGGCCTCGCTTCACCCTCTGGTGACGGTGGCCCGCGATGAAGAAGGAGCGATCGTCGCCGCTCAGCGCACCGGCAGCAAGGCGGCTGAGGGGCGGCTCGAGTCCTACGTCCACTTCGATGTCGAGGCCCGGCACGCCGATGTCGATCTCGCCCGCCTCAATGACGAGCTGAACCGGGTGTTTTCCACCCTTGCCGCCATCAAAGCCGACAAGGACGGCCTCTCGCGCCTCAGAGCCCAGCCGGGCCGGGGACAGCGCAGCCTGCCTGAGGGAATGTTCCTGACCCTAGGTGCGGGTTCGACCTCCGGCGGCGGCTACATGGGGCTGCTTTCCTCGATGGACGAAGGCGAAGCCGAGCTTCTGCGTGATGCCGCGGCCTCGGCAAAGGGCCTGGTGCTGGCCCCGGTCTATTCGCCCGTGGTCTCAAACGAGACCATCGTCGTCGCCCACTCCCAGCCCGAGGGCAGCTTCGTGGCCGGCCTCCCCAGCCCGGCCGGCGAGTCCGACGAGGATGGAGAGCTGCTTCAGGCGCTGGCCGAGAGCCTTTCCATTCCCCCCGAGAGCTACAGCTACCGGGAGCTCGACGAAGTCCTGCACATGGTGCCGACCATTGAGCTTGTGCTTGTCCCCCAAGAACATCTCTACGAGGGCATCTCCGCCTTGCTGCTGGCGCGGGAGACCAATCAGATCGCCGTCTACGCCTCGGCCATGAACTCCGGCCAAGCGGTCCGCGTTTACGCCTACATCCCTACCATCCGCTACCACACCGGGATGGATCGCCGCATCCGCGCGGCCGTGGCCGCGCGGTGCGCCGGCTGCGCCGTGCAGGCGCGCGAGGCCCACATAGACGCCAAATCCGCCCGCGTGGATGTGGACATCGCCTTGCCGGGCGGCTCTCTCTCCCAGGAGCAGCTGGTGGCGCTGGTGAGCGAGATCGCCGAGCGCGAGGCCCGCACCTGGATGGACCGGCTGGAGGCGGAGCTGGCCGAGCGGGTGGGCGAAGAGGTGGCCGACCACCTTTGCCCCCGCTATGAGTTCTCCTTCGATTCGGCTTTCCAGAACGACTACAGCGCCGAGGTCGGCGCGGACGACGTACAGAGGATCGAGTCGGCACTGGCCGGCGAGGGGATCTGGGTGGGCTTCACCACCGAGAAGGGGCGGCATCCCATCGCTTCCATCGCCCCCGGCTCCGGTCCGATACGGCTAAGGATCATCCATACCGGCCAGAAGCAAAAGCTCTCCGCTCTGCTGCCCCTGGTGGAGACCTTCGGGCTCTCGGTTCTGGAGGAGGTCCCCTACCGGCTCGCCTCGCCCGAGGACGGCAGCCCGATCTGGCTCTATGACCTTGGTGTCGAGCTCGGGGCGGCGGTCAGCGAGGTGAGCGAGGAGTACCTTTCCCGCTTTGCGTCCACCTTCTCCGAAGTCTTCCTGGGCGAGCTTGACGCGGATCTGGTCAACTCCTTGGTCCTCACCGCGGGCCTTGACACCTACGGCGTCCTGCTGCTTCGCACTCTGGCCAACTACCAGCGCTTTACCGCGGCCGGGTTCTCGCCCGGCGTCGCGCTCGACACCATCGCCGCCTATCCCGAGGTGTCAAAAGCACTGGTCGACCTGTTCTCGGTCCGCTTTGCCGGGCAAGGCGCCAGTGAGCTCGAGTCCGAGGCGGCCACCTCCCACGCATTTGCCCTTATCGACAAGGTGCAGACCCTCGAGCACGACCAGTTCTTCCGGCTCATGGTGCGGGTTATCCAGGCCGTGTTGCGCACCAACCTCTACGTGCGCTCGTCGGTGGTGGACCCGGTGGTCATCAAGCTCGACTCCTCCGAGGTGCCCGGGCTGCCCGAGCCGGTGCCGGCGGTCGAAGCCTACGTCTTCGCCCCGATTGTCGAGGGCATCCACCTGCGCTCCTCCCTGGTTGCCCGAGGCGGAATCCGCTACTCGGACCGCAAGGACGACTACCGCACCGAGATACTGGGGCTGATGAAGGCCCAGGCGGTCAAAAACGCGGTCATCGTCCCCCATGGCGCCAAGGGCGGCTTCGTCTTGCGCACCCAGGCCAACGACGACGCCACCGTAAAGCGCTGCTACGACGCCTTCATCTCCTCCCTGCTCTCCATCACCGACAACATCGTCAAGGGCCAGGTGGTCCATCCCGCCATCGGGCCGATCTACGACGGCGAGGACCCCTACCTGGTGGTGGCGGCCGACAAGGGGACGGCAACCTTTTCCGACCGGGCCAATGCCATCGCCCTGGCGCACGACTTCTGGCTGGGCGACGCCTTCGCCTCCGGCGGATCGGCCGGGTACGAC
>JAJZLQ010000085.1 GCA_021850605.1 Actinomycetes bacterium | reverse complement strand
CGGGCAGGGTTCTTGGCTTCTCGGTCGCCGAGCACATGAGAACCGAGATCGTAACCGAGGCGCTCCGCCAGGCGATCGCAATTCGCAACGGGGCCCTCTCCGGTGCGATACTGCATACGGATTATGCCGAGGTTTTCATTAAGCCGAGGAATCGTGGTTTGGCCTGCGTATGAGGGGTGCTCCCTGGGATTCCTCGGCTTAATTTCTGCGTGGCAGGTGCCTACTATCCGTCGTGTCCGTATGTCCACAGAAAGGAGACGGCCATGGATACGACGGTCACACAGATCGGTACGGTTGTCGTTGCAGAGTTGCGCGCAGCCGGCTACATGGAGTCGACGATCGGCAATTACGAGAAGTCGATCAAGGCGCTTACCGGTTTCGTCGAGCAGCGAGGCGGCGCCTACACCCCCTTGTTGGGGGCCGAGTTCGCCTCGATGACAACCAGTCCGCGCACCGGACGGTTCAGTTCACAGCGCAGGTTCGACTATGGCCGGCTGGTCAGCGTGTTCGATACCTACGTGAATACCGGGCGAGTGGATCTCTCGCCCCGTAAACGCGGCGGTGGGGGCGCGCGACCCGAGTCAAGCGAGTTCAGCGCACTGATCAGGGCGTGGGAAACAGATATGGACGATCGTGGTCTCGCGCCGGCCACGCGTGCTGCCTATGGTCGGGTGGCTCGGAGTTACCTCGCATTCTTGGAAGGCCGTGGAGTGCTCAGTCTCGACGGGGCCAACGCGGCGAGCGTCTTTGAGTTCCTCGAATCCCTGCTGGACAGGTGGGCGAAGTCCTCTCTGTTCTGGGTGGTCTCAAACTTCCGGCCGTTCTTGGCGTTCACCCACCGTATGGACCTGGTAGACGCGGTGAACCTAACCGGAGTAAAGCGTTCCCACGGGATCCTTGCCGTCTTGAGCGATAACGATGCCGAGCTGGTCGTGCAGGCGTGCATGTCGAATGTGGTGAGCGCTCGGGACGGCGCCATCACCCTGCTGGCGCTGACGACCGGGCTGCGGGCCTGTGACATCATTGGCATGAGGCTTACCGATATCGACTGGCGCGGACAGACGATCGGTATCGTCCAGCAGAAGACGAATAACCCGCTAACCCTGCCGCTGCCGGCACTCGTTAGGGCCAAGCTCGCCGCCTACGTCCTAGATGAGCGGCCTCCCTCGAGGGACGATCATGTGTTCCTGCGCTCGGTGGCTCCGCACACCCGGCTGTCGGATCACGCCTCGATCTACACGGTGACGGCGAGAACGTTCCGCAAGGCCGGAGTCACCGGGATCAAGGCCGGGACCCTCTTCCTGCGCCACAGTGCCGCATCGCGACTGCTGCGCGCGGCAGTGCCGTTGCCGACCATATCGGCCGTACTCGGCCACTCCAGTCCGGAGTCGACCAACCTCTACCTGAGCGTCGATGAGGACCGCTTGGTTGATTGTGTGCTGGCCCTTCCCAAAGGTGCCCGACCATGAGCGGCCACGGATTCGCCAGTGCCTTCGCCACAGAGCTGGAGGAGTACCTCGCCTTCAAGGAGAAGCTGGGATTCTACGGCAACTCCCGGGTCTGGTACCTGAAGAGATTCGACGCCTATTGTGTCGAGCACGATCGCAAGCTCTTTGACCGCGAAACCGTCGAAGGTTGGGTGAGTGCCCAACTGGAGCGATCGGGCCTATACCGGTCCTGGATGTCCTATATCCGCGATTTTGGACGGTGGCTTCTGGCTCACGGGGACGAGAGAGCTTACGTGCTCTCCGAACGATGGAAAGCCTCGTTCGTTCCCGCCCATCCCTACCTGCTCACCAGCCATGAGATCGAGCTCTTCTTCACCGCCGCGGCACAGCTTGGGACGCACTCCCCGTGGCAATGGCAAGCCGTTGGCTTCTTCACGCTTATGCACTCATGTGGAATCAGAACCGGCGAGGCCCGCGCCCTTCTCGCTCGGCAAGTTGACCTAAACCATGGCCACCTTGACATCTTCTCCTCCAAGGGCAACCGCAGTCGCAGGCTGCCCCTGAACGGCGAGGTCATAGAGGTCTTGGCCGCATGCGATCAGGCATCGAGGAAGCACTTCGGAGCGTGCCGCGGGACCTTCTTCGTCTCCGCGACGGGCAACCAGGTCACCGCCGCGACCGTGGGGAAGGTCTTCAACCGCATTTGGGATCAGGCCGGACTACGACGACCCGGCGGTGGCCAGCAGCCACGGCCCTATGACTTCCGGCATCACTTCGCCTACGCCAACATCGAACGCTGGATGCAGTGCGGCACCGACGTTACCGCGATGCTGCCGTACCTGTCGCGCTACATGGGGCACGCGACCGTAGAGTCCACCTTCTACTACATCCACACCTCTCCCGACTTCATGGACGCATACGCCCAGATCACCCGGAAAAGCCAGTCGCTGCTGCCGGAGGTCGGATTCGCATGAAACGCAACCCGGAGAGCGACGCCCCGAACGTCTGGGGCTTGGCTAGAGACTACCTGCACACCTACATGTCAAAAGTGAGGGGGTGCTCGCCAAGGACGATCGAGGCCTACCGGATCAGCCTGGAATGCTTCCTTGGCTATCTCATCGACAACGCCCACGTCGAACGCGAACACCTCAGCTTCGACCATTTCGACCGGGCGCATCTCAAAGGGTGGCTGGCCTGGATGGCCGAGGACCGGCACTACTCCGCCAGGACCATCGCGCTCAGGCTCAGCGCGGTCAAAGCGTTCCTCGCCTACTCCTCCTACGAAGAGCTCACGCTTGTCGCGCTCAGCCAGGCAGCCAAGACCCTGAAGTCACCCCCCAGCCCCAGAGCGCCGATTGAATACCTGGCCGAACCCGCGACACGGGCCATCCTTGGTGCTTTCACCGGCGCTACGGCGAAGTCACGCAGGAACCGGATGCTGCTCATCCTCCTCTACGACACCGCCGCACGCGTCGCTGAGATAACCGGCCTTACCTTGGGGGACCTCTCCCTCCTCGAGCCCGCACATGTCACCCTCACCGGCAAGGGGAACAAGACCCGGGTCGTGCCGCTGACCGACAAGACGGTCGAGCATCTCGGTGTCTACCTTGGGGAGTTCCATCCCAACCCGGCTCGCCAACCCGGGACACGGCCGGTCTTTTACAGCCTCCACCAGGGACGGCCGATGGCGCTATCGGCCGACACTGTCTCGGCAGTGTTGAAAGAAGCCGCCCGAGCCGCCCGTGTGGACTGCGCTTCGGTTCCCGAGAGAATCCACTGCCACATGCTGCGAAAGACCAAGGCCATGGACCTCTACCAGCAGGGTGTTCCGCTACCTATCATCATGCGCCTCCTGGGCCACGAGAACGCTTCTGTCACCACGGCGTTCTACGCCTTCGCAACCATGGATATGATGCGCGAAGCCATCAACGCGGCCACCCCCGGTATCAACGATCCCGCCGTCGGAGAGATGACCGAAGACAAGCTCAAAGCCCTTTACAGCCTCCGATGACACCAAGACATTAAGCCGAGGAATCCCAGGGAGCACCCCTCATACGCAGGCCAAACCACGATTCCTCGGCATAATGAAAACCTCGGCATAATCCGTATTAAGCCGAATTCGGCTTAATTCGGATCGGGGAGCTCAATTTGCCGATCGCCTGGTAGCGGCCATGTGCGAAGCCGCCGGCATTCAGCGGTCCATGGGCCGGACCGGATCCGCGTACGACCATGCGACGGCGGAGTCGTTCTGGTCCAT
>JAJZLQ010000086.1 GCA_021850605.1 Actinomycetes bacterium | reverse complement strand
TTCGGTAATGCGGGGTTCTACGGCTCGATGGGCGGTACCAAGCTCAACCAGCCCATCGTCGGCATGGCAGCCGATCCGGCCACGGGTGGCTATTGGCTCGTCGCGGCCGATGGCGGAGTCTTCTCATTCAACGCCCCATTCTTCGGCTCGATGGGCGGTACCAAGCTCAACCAGCCGGTCGTGGGCATGGCGTCAACTCCGAATGGGCAAGGCTACTGGCTGGTGGCCAAGGACGGAGGCATCTTCACCTTCGGTAATGCGGGCTTCTACGGAAGCACCGGTGCCGCCCAGCTCCCCGCGCCGGTGGTCGCGATACAAAGAACTCCGAGCGGTGGCGGCTACTGGTTGGCCGGCTCCGATGGCGCTGTCTACCCCCTTTGAAGCGTCGAAAGGTCGCAGGCCTGTCGTAGGATAAGGCCACGCTGCCGGAAACCGGCGTCTTGAGGGGAGAGGGTTGGCTGGCGAATCCAGCAATGACCGGGCGGAAGGCGCGGATTCGGCGCTGAGTGTGCTTGCGGCCGCCATCGCGGAGTTGAAAGGCGTGTCACCTGCTACGCCTGTCACCGTGGTGGCTCCGTCGCTCGCCGCCGGGAGCGTTCTGCGCCGCCGGCTCACCAAGGCGGCCGGTGCGCTGTTTCTGGTCGACTTCACCACTCCGCTCAATCTTGCGCGCAGAGTCGCCGACAGCCTTCTTCCAGAGGATTCCTGGCGCCCGGCTACCGGGTTCGAGCTGGAATCGCTGATTCGGACCGAGCTGGCCCGGATCCTTGCGCAGTGGCCGGCCGAGGCCGAAGGCCCTCCGCCGCGAATGGACGCGAACCTTGTCGGCGCCCTTGCCCAGGCGATTTTCGAGCTCGCCGCGGCTCCCGACGACCGCTGGACGGGAATGCGGCCTCTCGACGCGCGCTCTCGCCTTGCGTTTCGCGTTGGGGCGGGTGTACAGCGCCAGGCTGCCGGCCGAGGAGTTGGACTGGAAACCGATATGTTCTCCGCCGCACTGCGTGGACTCGAATCCGCAGGTGCGGCCGAGCGAGTCGCCAGGATGGGGCCGGTCATTTTGTTCAGCCTGGTGAACATTCCGCCTGCGGCCAAGGCATTCTTCAACCGCCTTGGGAAGATGATTCCCCTAAGGGTCCTCGAGCTGGAGGTCGGGGTACCGGATCTGGACCAGCGTGGGCGCTGGGACGCGGATCTCGGCGGCTCCGTCGTGATCCGGCCTGCCGGCTGGCCTGAATTGACCGTGGTCGATTGCCCGGATCGTCCAACCGAGGTGGAGGTGGCGGTCCGGGAAATTCTGGCGGCGGCCGAGCTGGGAGTGGCCTTCGAGGATATGGCCGTCCTCGTCTCCGACGAAGCCGAGTACATCGAGCGCCTGGTGACGGCTTTCGCCGGGGCGCTGGTTCCCGTGAACGCCACCCCGGCGAGGCCGGGCGTGCGGGACCGTGCGGTACTCGTGCTTTCCAGTGCGCTGGGCTTTGCCCGCTCGGGACTGCGTGCCGACCTCGTGGAGCTGGCCTCGCTCGTGGAGCTGGGCGACTCCCGGCTTGGGCTGAGTTCGGCCCGGGTCGAGGAGCTGACCAGGCATGCGGATCTGACAGGAAACCTTTTCACCTGGGCGGCAGAGGTCGTGGAGGAGGGAGCAAAAGGGGACGAATCCCCGCTCCTCGGATACCTGAGGCGCAGTTCTGATCGCAGCGAGCTGAAGAGGCTGGCGGACTATCTTGGTGGGCTTCACGAAAGTGCCGCCAACCTGGAGGAGGCTCTGGGCGCCGAGAGTTGGGAGAGTGTCGCCTTCGCCGCTCGCAGGCTCTACGGCGAGCTGCAGCGTGACCTGCCGCTTCTCTATTCGGCCGGTGGCCACGAAGACCACTCCTCGCCGCTGGTGAATTCGCTGCGCACCCTTCGTGTGCTGGACGGGCTCGGCGAGGTACCTAGCGAGCAAGCGTTCTTTATGGCGCTTGACCTTCTGGCCGAGCGCCCGGCCTCGTCCAGGCCGGACCCGGCTGGTGTGCGCATTGCGACCATTGACTCGTACCTTCCTGCTTCCTACGAGCTGGTGGTGATGCTGGGCATGGATGCGCAAGGTTATCCGCGCCGACCCGCACGAGGGCTTCTGTCTGAGAGCGCGCGCCGCATGGCCGGCCTGCTTTCGCTCGCCGATCGGGCCGTGTTTTCCGAGTGGGTCTTCCACGCCCAACTCAGGCTGGCGTCGCGTGCGATCCTGTGTCGGCCGCGCTCGGCGAGCAGGCGCGCGGAGGCGCTCTTCCCATCCCCGGCGATCCAGCTCGCCAAGAATTTGTGCGAGCGAGATGGAAGTCTCGCCCGGCATTGCTCGGTCGCCTCTCGCAGTTCTTTCATGGCCGAGACGGCCGGCGCGGCGGGCACCCTCGCCGATCTCGGAAGGGCGCTCGTGCTCGGGAGGCCCGAAGTGCCGGGAGCGGCGCTGGGCGAGGGGCGGCAGCTGCACTTCCTTCCGACGCTTCGGCCACGCCTTCCCATTGAGCAAGTGCGGGCGGCCGGGCGGGTTTGCCTGCCGGGGGGTGAACCGCGAAGAATTTCCACAACGGCTGTCGAGTCCTGGCTTGGATGTCCTTTCAGGTACTTCGGGGAGCGCGTGCTCGGCGTCGAGGAGCTGGACGAGCCGGAGAGCAAGTACTCACTGGATCCGCGCGAGCGGGGAACTTTGCTCCACAAGGTTCTCGAGGCCGTCGTGCGCCGCAATGGCAACGCCTCATTGGACAGCCTGCCTGCTGCAAGGGTGGCTGCGGAGGAAGTCGCCGAGGGGGAGCTGGCCATCGTGCGAAGGCGCATGCGTACGGCATCTGGTTCCAGACGGTTTTGGCTGGAACGCGATTTGGCGCGCATCAAGCGGGAGGTTGCGCGCTTTGTGGAGATGGACGCGCAATTTGTCACCCCAGGCGGTGGCACCATCGCGCTTGAGCGACAGTTCGAGGGCATCTTTGCCTGCACGGCGCTGGGAGGAGGCAGCGCCGCCGTGAGGCTGGTGGGCAAGATCGACCGGCTGGATCGCCGGGACGGCGGATTGGCCGTGATTGATTACAAGACCGGATCATCGGTGGGCTACACGGTCGACAATCGGCCCGAGCCACACAAAGTACAGCTGGCCCTGTACGCCTGGCTACTCGGTCAAATTGCCGATTCCGAACTCGACTCCGGGGCCGCTGCCATAACGGGCTGGTACTGGTTCATATCCGAGCGCAAGGGGTGCTCGACGCTGGATGTTGACGCGAACCACTTGACCGAGCTGGTGGAGGTGGCCTCCACGGCAATCGCAGCTATGGAGGCGGGCCTCTTTCCGCCCGGGGCCCACGACTATGACAACCAGATTGGCTGTTCGTATTGCGATCCGCTGGCGGGCACTAACCCGTGGAGGCGCAAGCTGCTTGCCAAGGCTCTCATGGGAGGAGAGGTCGGCGACGACCACGGCGCTCCCATCGAACGGGAGTTCTGGGAGCGTTTTGCCGCACTCACCGAAGGGGCGGATGATGCCCACACCTGAGGATCACCGGCAGCGCGCACGAATCGCGAGCGATGTCGCCAATACTCTCTTCGTCATGGCCGGCGCCGGGACCGGCAAGACGACCTCATTGGTCTCGAGGATCGTCTCGCTGGTTGAGTCGGGAGTCCAGATGGAGGCGATCGCGGCCATTACATTCACGCGCCGTGCCGCCAACGAGTTGAGCGTTCGGATCCGCGGCGAGCTCGAGCGGAAGATGCGCGCGCCCGAGGCGGCCACGGAGCTGTATCAAGCGGCCATCGAGCAACTTCCCGTGGCCAGCATCGGTACCATACACGCTTTCGCTCAGACGTTGCTCGAGGGCTGGGGCGGAGTGATCGGCCTGCCTATGGTCTTTAGGGTTCTTGATGCCGTCGGGTCCGCCGTGCAGCTTCAGCGCGCATGGGCGTCCTATGTCGAATCCGCGCTGGAGGCTGAGGAATCGCGAACGTTGTTCGGATGGCTCGCCGATTTGGAAGGCGGTCCAAAGGACATTTACGAACTGGTGGCGACCATTGACGGTGCCGATGGCGCCCGCGCCGGTGTCCAGCCGTACCCGGACCATGAGCTGCCGTCCGCCGAGGAGGTGCTCGGTGACGTCTTGCTCCTGGCCGAGCGGGTCGCTCCGCTTCCCTCTCCGGGTTCCCACGAGGCCTTGCTGGCAGCGGGCGATTCACTTGCCGGGAGACTCGAGGAGCTGGATGACCGAGCGCGCGGGCTCAGGAGGCAGGCTGCGAGGGGCGATGTAGCGGGTACCCTGACCGAACTCGCCGCTACGGCCGCGAGGATGAAGGTCGGGAACCTGGGCAAAGGGGCGACCTGGTTGAAGGCCGGCGCCGACGTAAAGGTGACGCGGGAGGAGATCAAGTCCGCCCGGGAGGACATCGAAGATCTCCTCGCCCGCCTCGGTGAGTCGGTGGCGGCCGCGGCCGGGCGGTTCGCTGCAGAGTTCGTGAACTCTGCGCGGTCCCAGCGGATCGCCTCGGGTCAGCTCAACTTCGACGACCTTCTCTGGGCGGCCGTCGAGCTTATAGGTTGCGCAGACCACGGCACTCTGGAGGAGATCCGCAGCCGCTTCCGGGTAATCCTCGTCGACGAGTTCCAGGACACAGACCCCCAGCAGGTCCGGCTGATCACGGCCCTCACCGGGGTGGGCGAGACTTTGGACTCGCTCGACGGCGACCTGGCCCCGCTCTTCTTCGTCGGTGACCCCCGCCAGTCGATATACCGCTTCCGCGGAGCTGATGTAGGCACCTACCTTGCGGCCGCCGAGGCGATCCCAACCGAGAAGCGCGTCCCGCTAGTGGTGAACTTCCGTTCCCGCCGGGAGATCACCGCTTGGGTGAATGGGACATTCGGCGAGCTGCTCGAGCAGAACCTGCCCATTGCGGGAGCCGGGCTCGTGGCGCATCGTGAGCCAGAACTCAAGGGGCCGGCGGTCAGGCTTGTCCGGCCCGGCGACGACGGTGAATTGAGGACCTCGGGCCAGCGCATGCGAGCCGAGGCGCAGCTTACGGCGGCTGCGGCGCAAGAGGTGATTGACCATGGCTACGAGATCGAGGATGCCGAAGGAATTCGCGCGGCACGCTTTGGCGACATCGCGATACTCATGCCCAAGCGGACCGGCCTCGACCTCCTGCTAACCGAACTACAAGGTAGGGGAATCCCCTACACGGACTCCAACACGACCCTAATATACGCCGAGCCATTGATCAGGGACCTGCTGGCGGTGCTGCGCGCAGCTGCGCGGCCACTGGATTCCAAAGCTCTCCTCGATGCGCTCATGGCGCCGGTACTGGGCGTATCCGCCCAGGATCTGCATGATTTCGCGTTGCCTTTCGGGGGTTTGCGCGATGCGGCCGTGGCGGCCTGGGCAGGTAGGCATCCATCGCTTCCCGAAGCGATTACGGGGCCGCTCGAGCTGCTCGGCCGGCTGCAATCCCAGCGGTCCAGCCTTGATTGCGCAGCGCTGACTCAAATGGCGATCGAACGCATGCGCCTCATGGAGTGGGCGGCCCTGGAGGAGGGACGGGACTCGATCTGGCGCCGGCTGGAGGAGGTGGCGGCTGAGGCACGCTCATTTGCCGAGGAGGTTTCCCCGAGCCTTCATGCCTATGTCGACTTCGTCTATCGCAGCGGAGCTGAGAACGCGAAGGTGACCGAGGCTGACGGGGCCGATCTGGAGGTAGACGCCGTCAGGATTATGACGATACACGCCGCCAAAGGGCTCGAGTTCCCAGTGGTGATCCTGACGGGTATGAACGGTGAGCTGGGCCGGGCGCCCAAGAGCCCGGGCCTCTATCGAGGCGTCGAGAGCCTGGAGGTGGATGTCCGTTCCCGGATAAGGACTCGCGGAGCAGAGGCAGCCCGCAAGCGGGAGCAACAGGAGCTTCGCGAGGAAGCGGTGCGCCTGCTCTATGTCGGAGCCACTCGGGCGCGTGACCACCTGGTGGTGACGATCCCAGCCCAGCTTGAGGCGGGCTCGGCCCCGGTGGGCCCCGACGGGCAGGCCGGAGCTGCGCCAGGCGTATTGGGCGGGGACCTCAAGTTCGCATATCAGTTGCTTGCCGCTCGTTCTCCGCTTGATGCCGAGGCCCTATGTGTAGGTGGCACCGTTGAGGCCGTAGCCACCGGGACAAGTCCAACCTTTGAACCACCTGAACCGGCGGCCTGGCTGGCACGCCGTATCCAAGTGGTTGATGCCGCGACCCCGATGCCGCTGGTAACCGCCACGGGACTCATGGCCTACCTGGCGCAAAAGCGGGGCGACGCCGAGGTGGCGGCGGAGTACGCGGGCGGCGCGGGCGAGGAGGGCCTTGAGGTGGGGCGCTTGGTGCATCGTCTGCTCGCGCAAGTCGATCTCTCCGATCCTGCAGCGGCGGTGGAAAGTGCGCGAGTACGACTGGCACGTGAGCCGGCGGCTCCGCAGGTGGTGCGTCGCGCGCTTGCCTGCCTAGGAGTGGCCCTCGGCGCACCCTGTGTGCGCGCGGCCGAGCAGCCGATGCGCGAATTCCATGCGAGCGTGCGGCTCGAGAGCGGGGCGATGCTGGACGCGGTCATCGACATGGCCTATGAGGTTGCCGATGGGCTGAGGATAGTTGATTACAAGGTTGTCACGCCCGCCGGTATGGCCCGCGCGGAGGATCGCATGCGGACCTACGTCGTGCAGGGAGCCGTTTACCAGCTCGCCCTCTCCCGTGCGGCGGCCCCGCTCCCGGTGGTCGGGACCACGTTCCTCTTTGTGAGTGAGGATGGCTACCGGGAGATCGAATGCCCACCCTCCGGCCCACGGGCGACGGAGTCCCTGATCGGGGAGTACCTTGCTTCGCTGCGGGCCGGACAGGCCGGCATGGGTTAGCGGAGCATGACCGAGGAGACCTGGTAGACGCAGTAGCGAGGAATGGCTCCTGAGGTCTGGATGCCGCTCAGGGTCCCACTCCGCCCAGCGGCGTCGTAGCGCACAACCCAGGTGACCGTCACGGTCACCGTGTAGCACCCGGGCGCATATTCGTGCCGAATATCCCCGAGGGGCCACGGGCCTCCAGTGGCGGTCGTAGGACCGTCGTCAGGCGAGCCGTCGCCCCAGTTGACCGTCAGGGTTCCCTGCGCGAGTGCGCGAACACTCCCGGCCGGAAGCCGGGCTTGAAGGGCGTCTTCCAGGCGTGCCCGAGTTGAGAGGTACGAGGCGAGCCCCACGACTCCATAGCCGGGATCCATCGACGGATATGGCGGCGGCAGCTCCTTGGTGATGCTTGAGCGGATCAGTTCCTGGCTGATCGTCGTCGGTTTAGGCGTTTTAGCGGTCTTGACGGAGCGGTACCGGCAGAGGGGATAGCGGCGGCTCAGCAGGTAGAGCAGCTGAGGCGCGAAGTTCAGGGCCGAGGCTTGCTCGACACTGGAGAAGTACTCGAAGAAGACCGCGACACAGGGCGTGTTGGCGAAGAGGCCGGAATTGGTCGTGATCGTGGGGTACATCACGGGATAGACGCGTCTTCCGTCAGGCGTCACCGTCACCCTTTCCGAGCCGGGATTTCCCGGCGCCGATGCGGACGAGAGCGTGTACAGGGTGATCGTGTAGCCGCCGTTGCCACTCGAGGCGTTAGCCGTGGTGGAGGCGCCGGCGGGTGCCGGAAGAAGCACGACGGCCGTAGCCAAGGCGCAGGCGATGAGCTTGGTGCGAAAGCGGGTTGTTGGCATGGCGGTATCTCCAGGACTTGTGAAACAGAGGTCCGGAAATGGACGCGTCGAGGCTTGCCATTCGCAGTCAGATGACGGGCTAGCAGGCACGGGTGAAAGTGACCAAATGCCCTAAGCGGAGATTGCCGGTCTCGGCCAAACTCGATGTGCAGGTGAAGCAACGCTTAGGTGCGGTAAGCCCGTCCTGGTGCCAATGCCTATAATACTCCGCCGCGCTTGGGGGTGCGATTCGAAGTGAAGCTTCGCTTTACGGAGGGCTGGCTGCGTTTGGAGCGTGGAACGCGAGGGAGACCCGATGGCAATCGAGGAGATTGCTGGATCATCAGGTGATGAGGAGCTCGAAGGTTCTGCGACCTTCGTGCTGGACTTCATTCATTTGAATGCGGCATTCGAGGAAGTCGCCGCCCAGATCGAGGATGACCGTGGCAGTTGGCTGGGGTTCGCGGCTGAGCAGGCGATTTCGGATGAGACCTTTCTAAGCAGGGTCGGCCCCGGAGGGGTGTTGAGCAAGAGGGTCAAGATCGACATTGGCGAGGTTCGCCGCGCGCTGGGTTGCGTGCTTGTCTCGATGGCATGGACCGCCACCTCCACCCCCTTCCTGTTCCCCCGCCTCGAGGCCGACCTCGAGTTCTCGGAGGTCGAGCCCGGAAAGGTGCGAATTGAGCTACGGGGTAGCTATCGCGTCCCCCTCGGGACGCTCGGTGAACACATCGACCGGCTGATAATGCACCGGATGGCGGAGTCGACCGTGCGCGCGTTCCTGCTCGGTGTGTCAGACGAGCTGAAGCGGCGTATAGGCCCATCTGCTGGGACCTGAGTAGCCGCCTGGGTGTCGGTTCGGTTGGGGGGGACCCGGAAAGGGTCTCAGTCGCACACGCTTGACTTGAGCGTTCGTCAAACGTCCTGGCTATTTCGGCCATTTGCACGGCGGCGATGGGCGGTAGCCGGTGGATACGCCCGGCCCAACTATGCCCCTATGGCGTGAAAACCGCCGTCTACGTGGATCAGCTCGCCAGTGGTGGCGGGGAAGAAGTCGGAAAGAAGGGCAACCACCGAGCGAGCCACCGGCTCGGGATCGGTGGCGGTCCATCCCAGTGGAGCGCGGCCGTCCCACACCGATTCGAAGTCCGAGAAGCCCGGCACCGACTTGGCGGCAATCGTGCGCATGGGCCCCGCCGAGACGAGATTGACCCTGACTCCGCGCTTTCCGGCTTCGCGAGCCATGTAGCGGCTCAGCGATTCCAGCGCAGCCTTGGCCACGCCCATCCAGTTGTAGCCGGGCCAGGCAACGGTGGCGTCGAAGTCGAGGCCGATAACCGAGGGACAGCTGCCTTTCTCGAGTAACGGGAGCAGCGATTTGACCAGTGGCGCCAGAGAGTATGCCGACACCTGCAACGCTGTGGCAACGTCTTCCCAGCCGGCCAGGAAGATGTCGTCATCCAGGCATGCGGCCGGCGCGAAGCCGATTGAGTGCAGCACGCCGTCCAGCGCGCCAAAGCGCTCCGTGACTGCGGCCGCGAGGTTGTCGAAGTGCTCCGGCACCGTCACGTCGAGCTCGATGACATCGGGAGTTGGATCGAGCTTCCTGGCAACGCGCTGGGTGATGGACATGCCGCGGCCGAATCCGGTGAGCAGCACCTGAGCGCCCTCGGCCTGGGCAACCCGTGCTGTCGCGAATGCCAGCGACTGGTCGTTCAGGACTCCGGTGATGAGGATCCTCTTCCCCTCCAGAATGCCCATTTCCCGCCTCCGTCATTTAGCCTTGTGCGCACAGGCCTGTCGCAACCTCCATGCAGGCTAATGCCTGCTGGAGGGGTGCTTGGTCGGATGGGTCGCGGATTTTGGAGGAGCTTGTGGCACAAAGCATCGGAGTAATTGGCGGCACCGGCCCGGCGGGGTCATCGATTGCGGTGCGTTACGCGTATCTAGGGCATCGTGTCGTGCTTGGTTCACGAGAGGCTACCAGAGCACAGGGTGTCGTTGCCGATCTGCGTGAGCGGCTTGGCGGGGCCCACGCCAACCTGCAAGGGGCCGAGAATGCCGCCGCTGCGTTATGCGACATTGTGGTGGTGGCCACCCCTTGGGATGGCGTGGAGGCTACGGTGCGACCCCTTTCCGCAGCCTTGGCCGGGAAGGTGGTGATTTCCATGGCCAATGCCCTTTACCGCGATGGCAGGAATATGGGCGCGTTGATGCTCCCACGCGGATCGGTGGCCGAGCACCTTCGGTCCGCCGTGCCGGACGCGCGGGTGGTGGCGGCCTTCCACCACGTCCCGGCAAAGGAATTGGGCATGGTTGGCGAGCCACTGCACTCCGACGTTCTGGTCTGCTCCGATGATGCCGCAGCGGCCGAAGTTGTGACGGCCCTTGTCGAAGAGATCCCCGGGGCGCGGGGGGTGCTGGCAGGGAATCTTTCCGCCGCGGCGGCGATTGAGGCTATGACGGCCGTCCTGATTAACGTGAATATCCGTTATAAGACGAGAACGTCGCTCCAATTATCAGGAATCAGGGAGTCCTAAATGAGGCTTTACGACTCGGCATCCGGCGCAGTCAGGGAGTTCGTTCCTCATGACAGCGTCGTGACCATGTATAGCTGCGGGATCACGCCGTACGACGCCTCTCACCTCGGCCATGCCGCCGTATTTCTTACTTTCGACCTGCTTTCACGCGTGCTGATGGACGAGGGGTACGAGGTGAAGTGGGTGCGAAACATCACCGACGTCGACGATTCGATCCTGGGCAAGGCCCGTTCGCTCGGCGTGCACTATCTGGACCTGGCTGCAACCGAGATCGCCCGCTTCGACGCCGACATGCGCGCCCTAGGACTGATGGCGCCCTATTCGGAGCCGCGTGCCACCTCGGCCATCGCCGAGATACTGCTGATGATCCAGCGCATCGTCGACGCCGGCTATGCCTACGTGCGCGGTGGAGCCGTCTACTTCGACGTTTCCAAGTACCAGGGCTTTGGGCATGTAAGTCACCTGGGGCGAGCGAAGATGATCGAGTACGCCGCTGAGCGGGGTGGCAACGTGGATGATCCGAACAAGGACGATCCGCTCGACTTCGTGCTTTGGCAGCCCTCACTTCCTGACGAGCCCTCCTGGGATTCGCGTTATGGGCCCGGGCGGCCCGGTTGGCATATCGAGTGCTCGGCGCTGGCTATGCGCGAGTTGGGCGAGAGGATTGACATCCACGGAGGAGGTTATGATCTTCTCTTCCCGCACCACGAGTGCGAGGCCGCCCAGTCCGAGGTGGTCACGGGCAAGCCGTTCGTAGACACCTGGATGCACGTGGGAATGGTCTACCTGGGCGGGCAGAAGATGTCCAAGTCCCTGGGAAACCTGGTCTTCGTGGGGGACCTCCTGAAGGAGCACGAGGCCGCTGCGGTTCGCCTCTCCATCCTCTCCAACCACTACCGCTCGCATTGGGAGTGGGATCCCACGGCGCTGGACCAGGCCGTCGAGCGCCTGGCCTTGTGGCGCTCGGCCGGTGAGGGCGAGTCCGCTGTGGAGGAGGTTCGCAAGGCGCTGAGAGAGGACCTTGATACCCAAGGAGCCATCGCGGCGATTGATGCCGCCGCGCGCGGGGGTCAAGGGGTTTCGGTGGCTGCTGCGCTCCTCGGTGTCTACCTTTAATTCCGTACCGCCTCTCACGGAGGCACATAGAGAAAGAGCTTGCTCGCAAGATGTTGGTCGTTCTACCTGATGGCTCAAGCCGCGAGATTCCAGCCGCCGCGAACGGAGAGGCGGTGCTGCGGTCCATCGATGCCTCCGGCTCGCTTGGAGTGGTCGCCGTCGTAGTGGGAGGCCGAATTCAGGATCTCTCCGCTCCTATTGCCGGGGAGAAGGTCGAGCTGGTTACGGCGGCCAGCGAGCGTGGTCGCGAGGTGTTGCGCCACTCCACGGCGCACGTGATGGCCCAGGCGGTGCTGGCTTTGTGGCCTGGCACCAAGTTCGCCATTGGTCCGGCCGTGGCCGATGGCTTCTACTACGACTTCCGTCTTCCCGGAGGCGAGCGGTTCAACGAAGAGGATCTGGCGCGGATCGAAGAGAAGATGCGCGAGATCGTCGCGTCGGACCAGCCCTTTGAACGGGAGGAGCATTCCATCGAAGAGGGCCTAGCACTCTTTGCCGACCAGCCTTACAAGCTGGAGATCATCCAAGGAGTGCGCGCCCAGGGCGAGAGTGAGGACGAGTCCGAAGGAGTCTCTGTGGCCGGGGTCTCCGCCTATCGCAACGGCGAGGGCTTTGTGGACCTCTGCCGTGGCCCTCACGTTCCCTCCACTGCGAGGCTGGGTGCCTTCAAGCTGATGAGGGTGGCGGGAGCCTATTGGCGCGGGGACGAGAAGCGCGACCAGCTGCAGCGCGTCTATGGCACGGCCTGGGAGAGCCAGGAGGCGCTGGAGGACTACCTGCGCCGCCTCGCAGAGGCTGAGAAGCGCGACCATCGCAAGTTGGGGGCCGACCTGGACCTATTCCATTTCCCTCCCGAGATTGGCGGTGGTCTTCCCGTCTTCCATCCCAAGGGGGCCCTCGTCAGGCATCTGATGGAGGACTTTTCGATGCGCTCGCACTTGGCCAACGGCTATCAGCTTGCCTGGACCCCGCACATTGCCAAGTCGACGCTCTACGAGACCTCTGGACACCTGGGCTGGTACAAGGACAACATGTACCCACCTATGGAGATGGAGGGTGCGACCTACTACCCCAAGCCGATGAACTGCCCGATGCACATCCTCATCTACCGCTCGCACCAGCGGAGCTACCGCGAGCTGCCAATGCGCCTCTTCGAGTTCGGCACCGTCTACCGCTTCGAGCGCAGCGGCGTCCTGCATGGACTGGCCAGGGTGCGCGGGCTTACCCAGGACGACTCTCATATCTTCGTCGCCCCGTCTCAGCTGGCGACGGAGCTCGCCAAGCTTCTCGGCTTCGTGATCGCGATGCTGAGGGCGTTCGGGCTCAGCGACTTCGAGGCGGAGTTGGCCACCAGGCCGGAGAAGTCCGTTGGTGCCGCGGAGGATTGGGAGGTTGCAACCGATGCGCTCGAGCACGCTCTGAAGGTCTCAGGAATCCCCTATGTGTGGGCTGAAGGAGAGGGCGCCTTTTACGCTCCCAAGATCGACGTGCATCTACGGGATGCGATCGGGCGCCGCTGGCAGGTTTCCACGCTCCAGGTCGACCTGCAGCTTCCACAGCTTTTCGACCTCGAGTTCGTGGATGCGGACAACCAACGCCGACGTCCCTACATGGTCCATCGGGCGCTGTTCGGCTCGGTGGAGCGCTTCTTTGCGATCCTTCTCGAGCACTACGCCGGCGCCCTTCCGACCTGGCTTTCCCCGACTCAAGTAGCCATCGCCCCGGTGAAGGAGGCCAACGAGGGCTATGCCGACCAAGTGGCGACCCGGCTTCGCGAGCTCGGTGCGCGGGTAGCCCTGGCCCCCTCCAACGAGCCTCTGGGAGCTCGTATCCGGCGCCTCAAGATGGAGAAGATCCCATACGTGCTGGTAGTGGGGGACCGCGACGTGGCGGCTGGAACTGTCGGTGTCAACTCGCGCGGAGCTGATCGTCCTGAGACGGACGTCGCCTTGGATGCTTTTATCGCACACCTATCTGCCGAGCTTGCGCCCACGCCACTGGAGGTACCTCTTGATTGACCAGCTCTGGGCGGGCTGGCGCCGCTCGTTCATTGAGGAGACCGACGGTGGCCGCAACGTGGCGTCCTGCGTCCTATGCGCGCTAGGTGCCGATCTGAGCGATGACAACTTCGTCCTGCACCGCGGGAAACACAGCTACGTGGTGTTAAACGCCTATCCTTACGCGCCCGGTCACATGATGGTGGTTCCGTATGAGCACGTAGGGGATCTCCTCGAACTGGCGGACGAGGTCTACCGCGAGGCGACCGACCTGCTTCGTGCCAGTACGCAGGCTTTACGCAGTGCCTACGATCCGGAAGGATTCAACATCGGCGCTAATCTTGGGCGGGCCGGCGGGGCTGCTTTCGATGATCACCTGCACTTCCACGTGGTGCCCAGATGGCTAGGTGACACAAACTTCATGACGACGGTAGCTTCCATGCGGGTCCTGCCCGAATCCCTTTCCGCCACCCACGCCCGCCTGAAAGGGCTGTTCCCCTAGAGCCGACCGGAGCGGGCGGCTCTAGGAATCACTTCACTTCTCCTTGTCGGCCAGTGGGGCCAGGCGATTGTACAGCGCCTTGGGCAAAGGCTCGTGGTGGTCGTAGGTCGCCTGGTAGCTTCCTTGACCCGCGGTGATCGACCGCAGTTCGGAGGCGTAGGATGCGACCTCGTTGGCAGGCACCATCGCCACGATGGTCACCGATCCCGCCTTCTCGTCGAGCTCGGTGCCGGTGACCTTCGCCCGCCTCGAGCTCAGGTCCCCCAAGACGTCGCCCTGAAGGTGCGCAGGGACGGTCACCGCCAGCTCCATCACCGGCTCGAGCACTACGGTCGAGGTCTTGGTCAGGGCTTCCCTCAGAGCAAGACTGCCGGCCATCTTGAAGGACATCTCGGAGGAGTCGACGCTATGGTAGGCGCCGTCGTAGAGGTGCGCCTCGAAGTCGACCACGGGGTATCCGTGCATCCCCCCGTGCTCCGCGGCCTCCATGAGCCCCTTTTCCACCGCCGGGATGAACTGCCTGGGGATTGCGCCGCCGACGATCTCGTCGTGGAACTCTATCCCCGACCCGCGAGGAAGGGGCGCGAAGCGGATCCGCGCCACCCCGAACTGGCCATGGCCGCCGGTCTGCTTCTTGTACTTCCCCTCCACTTGCGATGGGCCTGCCAGAGTCTCCAGATATTCGACTTCGCAGGGAGCCAGGGTGGCGTTCAGCTGGTAGCGCCTCTCCAACTTCTCGAGGGCGGTGGTGATCTGTAGCTCCCCGAGCCCGGAAAGTATCAGGTTGTGAGTACGGCTGTCGCGGCCGATACGCAGGGTGGGCTCCTCCTCGTTGAGCTTGGAAAGCGCGAGCGCGAGCTTCTCCTCCTGGCCCTTGGCCGCGGGGATCACCTGCACCCTGAGCATCGGAACCTCGAAGCCGAGCTCTTCGGGCTCCGGCTCCGTCTTATCCGAACTGAGCACGTCGCCGGTGCGAACGCTGGCCAGCTTGGCGACCGCGATAATGTCCCCGCACGCGGCCTCGGCCTGGGTGTTGTGTTCCTTTCCCGACAGGGAGAAGAGCGAGTGAAGCCGTTCGCCCGTCTTGGTGCGTGCGTTGGTCAGCTCGGCGTCGGCGACGAGCTTCCCGGAGAGAACCTTCATCAGGTTGACCCTCCCCAGGAAGGGGTCGGCAATGGTCTTGAAGGTGAGCGTGCGAACCACCGGGCTGTCGGCATCACCTCCTGGAGGCGGCGCGATCTCGCACAGGAAGTCGAGCAACCGGTCGACGCCGATCTCGCGGACCGCCGAGCCAACCACCACCGGGTAGACCACGGAGTCGTGAACCGCTTGGGCCATGATCGCCTCTAGGGCCGACTTATCCGGGATCTCTCCTTCCAGGTAAGCGGCCATCATGTCCTCGTCGGCCACCACAATTCCCTCGAGGAGCATGTCGTGGGCCTTGTGCTCGCCTACGGCGACGTCGTCGGGAAGTGGCGCCTCACTGCTGCTTCCGTTGGAGTAGGTGGTTGCCGTCTCGGAGAAGAGGTCGATCACGCCTCGTAGCGTCTCGGCCTGACCGAGCGGCATCTCGATCGGGGCCAGGCCTTGTCCGAACAGCTCGGCAAGTCGGTCTATGGTCGCCTCGAAGTCAGCGCGCTCCTTGTCGAGCTTGTTCACGAAGCACATGCGGGGCTTCCCCATTTTCGCGGCAAGCTGCCAGACGCGAACCGTGTCGTGGCTGATCAGATCGCTTGCAGGAACCACGAACAGGGCGATATCGCATGCGTGGAGGGCGGCGTGAACCTCGCCGGCAAAGTCGAGCACACCCGGTGTGTCAAGAAGATTTATCTTGTGGCCCCGATATTCCACGGACACCATGGAGAGCGAGATGGAGTGTCGATGCTTGATCTCCTCGGGCTCGAAGTCCGATACGGTGTTACCGTCCTCGATCCGGCCCATGCGGGCGGTCTTGTTGGTGTAGTGATGGATGGCTTCCACCAGGGACGTCTTTCCCGAGCCGGTCTGGCCGACCACGGCGACATTGCGAATTCTTTCAGTAGGGATCGCGCTCAAATCCACCACCTCCTGACCAGGCACCCCGCAGGGGCCCATACGAGCTCGGCGAGCGCCGGGCACTCCATGTGTGAAACTATCAAATGCAGGGCCGCCGCCAAATTGGCTAATAGGGACTTTGGCAACATTGAGGGCACAAGCGGGCTCCATCCTGTCCGGTTGTGGTGCTCAGCGGTTAGCATTGGCAGGAGAACTCAGGCGAAAATGCCAGGCTGCGAACCGTTGCACCGGCATTGGAATTGGAGATTCGACTTGTTTGATGGGAATCTGCGGTCACACGTTGACCGGCGAACCCAGCCCATCGGCCGTGCGTTGGCGAACGCCGGAGTGACCGCCGACATGCTCACCCTCACCGGGCTGGCCATGGCGGCAGTCACGGCCCTCCTAATCGGGACCGGGCACCTGCTGCTCGGATTCTTCGCTCTCCTGCTTTCGGCGCTGCCCGATCTTCTGGATGGGCCGGTTGCCAAGGTGCGCGGGACCTCTTCCGCGCGCGGCGCATTCTTCGACTCGGTGTCCGATCGCTTCAGCGACCTGATGCTGAGCGTGGGGCTGGCTTTCTATTTGTTCCAGCGCGGCCACACGGTGCTGGCGATGCTCCCCATGGGCATATACGGCGCGGCGTCGCTTATCTCCTATCAGCGTGCCAAAGCGGAGTCGCTGGGCTTCTCCGCTAAGGGCGGCATCATGGAGCGCGCCGAGCGGGTGGTGCTTATGGCGGCGGGTATCCTCATCTATCCGATCCTGGTTCCGATGCTCTGGGTCGTCTTCGTTCTTTCCGCGCTGACCGTGGCGCAGCGTTTCGTCAAGGTGTGGATTCAGGCAACCGGTGGCGATTCGAGGCTCAGGCTTCGGGCCCGTCAGAACTACCGGCCACGGCGGACAAGAGGAGAGCAGTCGGTGCTCGGGGAGAGGCTGCGCCGGTATCGCTATCGTGATGGGGCTCCCGGCGGGCAGCGAACACGCAGGCTTCGTGAGCGGTCCGCGTCCAGAAATTGGTTCTCGCCTCGTTCGTAGGCTCGCTGGAAGCTTCGAACTTTCGCCTGGGGACATCTCAAAGACTTCGTCATGCCCATAGATACGATTAGCCGCCTCAGGGCAAAGACCGCCTACCTCGGCTATGTAGGTGCTTCTCGAGCCGCATCGCTGGTCCCCTTCGACCTTGGGCCGCTTGTCGGCCTTGTCGCCGGCGGTGTTGCGTACGTATCCAGTCCTAAGCGACGCTCGGTGGTTCGCAGGAACCTGGAGCCGGTGGTGGATGGCCCCTCTTCGCGCCTGGAGCCGGTGGTCCAGCGCGCCTTTGCCTCCTACGCCCAGTACTGGTTCGAAGCCTTCAAGATCGGTTACGGGAGCAGGTCCTCCTTCGTGGCGCGCGGCCGTGCCGAGGGTCTCGAACATCTCGACGAAGCGCTTGCCGGCGGCAAGGGGGCGATCGTGGTTGCCCCGCATCTGGGGAACTGGGACTTTGCGGCGGCATGGGTGGATCACCGGCGCTACAAGGTGACGGCGGTGGCAGAGAGGCTGGAGCCCCCGGAGCTCTTTCGTTGGTTCGTGAACCGCCGCGCGGAGTTCGGTGTGACGGTGGTCCCTCACGATGACGATCCGATGCCCAAGCTTGTGGCGGCACTGAGGCGCAACGAGGTTGTGGCGCTCGTGGCTGATCGCAGCATCGGGGCGGCAAGCGTGGAGGTCGACTTCTTCGGCAAGGCCGTGGAGCTTCCAATGGGGCCGGCTATTCTCGCCTTGCGCACGGGAGCGTCGCTGCTTCCGACCGCCGCCTACTTCGAACCACGAGGCGGGCATCTATTGCGGATCCTGCCGGCTTTGGAGGTAGGACCGCGCGGGAGCCTGCGTGATGACGCCAAACGACTTACGCAGCAAATCGCTTGCAGTTTCGAGTCGTTGATCAGGCAAGCTCCGGAGCAGTGGCACGTCTTCCAGCCGCTCTTCTGAGCGGCTGGTGGCTACTCGGCCGTTAGCACCGGATCGAGGTTGAGAGGTGTGTTGCCGCGGAAGGCGGTCAGAATGGCGCCTATCGCAGCCACGATCGCCAGGAAGATCACCGAAGCGTTGAAGCCACGTGCGACCGTCGCGCTCACGTGCAGACCCGAGCCGACAACCGTGTCGAAGACAAGACCGGTCAGCGCCAGGCCGAGTGAGGTGCCCATGCCTCTGGCCATGTTAAGTACTCCGCTGGCGAGGCCGGACTTCTGAGTAGGCGAGGCCCCCATGACCGACGCGTTGTTCGGGGCGGTGAAGAGTCCTAGTCCTGCTCCCACCAGAGCCAGCTCGACGAGGAAGAGAACAACGTCGGAGTGGCTGATGGCCAGGACGCTGAGCATGGCCGCCGTGATCAACATCCCGATGACGGTAAGTGAGCGGGCTCCGACTCGATCCGCGAGCCGGCCGGCGAAGGGGGCGACTAGGCCCAGTCCCGCAGGCATGACCATTAGCTCGAGGCCGGAGCGCCCGACCGGCACGTGGAGCGAGTTGACGAGCAGGAACGGGACCACGAACAGCACCCCGAAGAGAACCATGTAGCAGATGAGTCCGGTGATGATACCAATGGTGAAGGTGATTCGCTTGAAGAGGTCGAGGTCGATCATCGGATTTGGAATCTTGCGCTGGCGCAGGATGAACAAGGTCCCGCCGAGCAGGAACAAGGCGAAGAGGCCGAGGATTTCCGGAGAGAGCCAGCCCGTATGATTCCCCTCCGAGACAGCCAGCAGCAGGGCGGTGACCGAGGGCACGAAAAGTGCCAGGCCCGCCCAGTCGAAGGAGACGCGCTTTGAGAGATGCTGCGAGCGCGGGATCAGGAACCAGCCAAGCAGCGTACCGATCAGGCCGGCCGGGACGTTGACGAAGAAGATGAGCTGCCAGCCGCCGATGGCCATCAGCAGGCCCCCAACCGCAGGGCCTATCGCGAGACCGAGTGCCTGGGCCGCCCCTTGGATACCGATCGCAGTGCCGAGCTTGGTCCTGGGAGTTGCCGCCACGATGATGGCGACGCTGTTCGCCTGCAGCATGGCAGCACCGACTCCCTGCAAGATGCGGGCAGCCACCAGGAATCCGAGCGAAGGGGCGAAGCCGGAGAGCGCCGAGCCAAGGATGAAGATCAAGAAACCATAGGTATAGAGCAGCTTGCGGCCGACCATGTCCGCAATGCGGCCGACGGCGGCCAGCAAGCTGATCAGGACGAGGAGATAGGCGAGTCCCACCCACTGCACTGCTGCTACGGAAGTGTGGAAGTCCTTTTGCAGGATGGGGAAGGCTTGGGTGACGATGCTTGCGTCCAACTGGCCCATGAAGGCGCCAACGCAAACGGTGCCCACCACAAGCCAGTGGGCGTAAGGAAGCTTGCGGATCGCTTCGGGCCTTTGCGGTTCGGCCAGGAGTCGTCGGACGCCATGTCGTTGCACTGACTCTACGGCCATCTCCCCCGTCCTTCGGTCGGTTATCCGGACAGCACAGGTTGCAGAGAATCCTTCAGCGGAAGGGCCGATCTCGTGTACGCTGGGCCCGCGCCCCAACCTCGCTGGCCGATGCCCGCTCACCTGGCCCGCAATGCCCGTCGCCACATGGCGGCGAACCAAGGTATTTTTTGATTATAGAACGAAAAATACGTACAAAGTGGGCACTAAGCCTCCTTTGCGCGGAGCAGCGACCGCAAGCAACCCCGCCTCTTTTAGCCTGTATGGGGTGAAGATAGCGGTCGTATGTCCATACAGCCTTGGCTACCCGGGTGGCGTGCAGAGCCAGGTCGTGGGACTTACGGAAGAGATGCGGCGGCTAGGACACGAGGTGGAGCTGCTGGCACCCTGCGACGATGTCAAGCCGCCCTACGAGATGATCTGTCTCGGCCCTTCGCTCAGGCTGCGCGCCAACGGCTCCATCGCGCCCACCGGCTTGCGTACCACCACACTTGCCGCTCTCCGCCGGGAGTTGCGCCGGGCAAAGTTCGACCTCGTGCATTTGCACGAGCCTCTCGCGCCAGGGCCCGCACTGGTCACGCTGGCCTCGGTTCGGGTCCCGGTGGTGGGAACATTCCATCGGCAGGGCGTATCGCTCCCTTATCTGGCCTGGGGAAGGCTTCTGCGCCCCCTGGCCGATCGGCTCGCGCTTCGCTTTGCCGTCTCCGAGGATGCCGCGCGCACGGCTTCCCGAGTAGTGGGCGGTGAATACCGCGTTGTGGGAAACGGGGTGGACCTGCGCCGCTTCGCGGCGGAGCCATCCTGGCCCAAGAGTGGTCGGTCGGTGCTGTTCCTCGGCCGCCACGAGCACCGCAAAGGGCTCGAGGTCCTGTTGGAGGCGGTTCCGTTAGTCGGGAGCGACGTTCAATTCTGGATAGCCGGCGACGGGCCGCAGTCGCCTGAGCTGCACCGGCGTTACGCGGGCCTGAAGAACGTGCACTGGTTGGGGCGAATCTCGGACTCCGAGGTGGCGCTCAGGCTGCGTGCGGCCGACGTCTACGTTGCGCCTAGCCTCTATGGCGAGTCCTTCGGGGTGGTGCTGCTGGAGGCGATGGCAGCGTCCACGGCGATAATCGCTTCGGACATTACCGGCTATCGGGACGTGGCCCGTGACGCTAAAGAGGCGCTCCTGGTGCCTCCGGGCGATCATCGCCGCCTGGCGGAGAGTATTGACTTGGTACTCTCGGACCCGGCGCTTGCGGAGCGCCTGGTGGCCAAAGGCAGCGTGCGCGCCGCGGAGTTCTCGATGGAGGGCCTTGCCAAGATGTATTTGAGCGCCTTTGAGGAGGCACTCTCGGCCTGAAGAGTGGAGCACGTGGCCAAGCAGAGTACATACACCCTATGGGGAGGATTAGAGGGATTCGATCCCAAGAAGGGCGCCGCCGAGGTGGTGTCCTATTACGTGGCGGTAGGCGGCGTTGCCGGAGTCGTTTTGGGCGTGGTGATCGGCGTCCTACTGGCCGCCGCCGGGGTTCCCGGCGGTGGCGCGGGATTTGCAGGTGTCGTCGTACTTGTCGCCTCGTTGGTCATAGCGCTGGTGGGTTACAGCCAGGCAGGCGCCGACGAGACGCGTCTCCTTGACTTGGTGCCACTGGATGCTGACAGCGCGCCTCGCGCCGAGTCTCTCGTGGAGGGCATCTCGGCGACGATCGGTCTCGAGCCGCCCGGCATATACCTCCTCGACGAGCCCCAGGTGAATGCTCTGGCCTTGCAGGGACCCGGGCGCAGCGGAGCAGTGGTGGTCACCAGTGGTGCCTTGGAGCTGCTCACCCGGCTAGAGCTGGAAGCACTTCTGGCAAGGGAGCTGGTCAAGATTCGCTCGGGCGAGGTGGCATTCGAGGCAAAGGTTCGCTCCTTCCGCCGCGTCGTGGGGCGCTTTTGGCCCGGTGCGGTTCCAACCGTGTACACGCGGACGATGCTCGGGCGGGACATCGCTGGAGACGTCGGAGCGCTGACTGCCACTCGTTTTCCTCCCGCGCTAATCTCGCTCCTTCAGAAAGCCGAACAGATAAAGGTTCAACCTGCCACGGATCCCAAGCGACGCCTGTTCGGCCCGTTCTGGTTCATCCCGGAGCTCCGCGAGGTGGTTACGTCCGAGCGGTTGACAGAGATATCCGAGTTCTGACCAAGGAGTTGAGTTTGCGTCCCAAGGCCAAGTTCTTTGCCGCCTCCGTTGGCGCGGCCGCACTTCTGGCGGCCTGCGGGTCCAAGACCGCAACGACGTCGACGACCGCCGGCAAGGCGCCCACGACCACAACCACGGCGGCGCCGACCTACGCGCTGACCGGTATGCCACAGGTTCCCGGAGGGCCAAATCCCAACCGGCCACCGCTGATGGTGAAGATCGACAACGCCCCCCAGGCCTGGCCGCAGTCGGGAATCGACCATGCGGACGTTGTTTATGAGGAGGAGGTCGAAGGAGGGCTGACCCGCTATATGGCCGTCTTCCAATCCCAGAATGCTGCCAAGGTGGGACCGATCCGTTCCATCCGCGGCACGGACGCCGCTCTCGCCGCCCAGACCGGGGGCCTGATCGCCTATTCCGGCGGCATTCCCACCTTCATTGCGGATATGCAGGCGACCGGGGTGGTCGATGTGGGTGCGAATCTGGCCGGTTCGGCCTACTATCGCGACAACGGCCGCCCCGAGCCCCACAACCTCTACAGCTCCACTGCCGCCCTTTACAAGGCTGCCGGCGGACGGGGTTCGACACCTCATGCGCTGTTTGCCTATGCCAAGTCCGGAACCAATGAGCCCGCCAGCCTGTCCAAGGCCGCGACTTCTTTTACCATCAACATCTCCGGGGCGGTAAGCGATACCTGGACCTACAACGCCACCAGCTCGGATTGGACCAAGTCGATCAACGGCACCCAGATGGTCACGACGAGCGGCTCGCCCATAACAGCCACCAATGTGGTCATCGAATACGTGAACTACGTGAACACCGGGTTCGTCGATCCGGCCGGAAACCCCGTGCCCGAGGCGCAGCTGGTGGGATCCGGAAACGCCGAAGTCGCCTTCGGGGGCAGGATCGCCGCAGCGCAGTGGGCCAAATCCTCGCCTTCCGCAACGCCCGTCTACACCTACACCGACGGCAAACCCGTCAGGATCCTTCCCGGGCGTACCTGGGTGATATTCGCTCCAGTCGGGGCGTCGCTCACGGTGCAGCCGTAGCGCCCTCGGCGGCCCCCGCAGCTCCCGCGGTGGAGGGCGGGGGCTCCGCTCGGCGCGCTTTCGTCGGCTGATTCCGTTTCGAGGAGGTCCTCGATAGA
>JAJZLQ010000017.1 GCA_021850605.1 Actinomycetes bacterium | reverse complement strand
TGCTTCTATGTGATGTCATTCCTGGAGAAGCGCCGCTTGTCAAGATCGCGTCGTCCCTTCGGCCCGACTGATTTTCCTGTTGATCGTGGTCTCGATGAAGGGAGCGGCAAGTTGCGAGGCGCGCGATACCAACTCTGCCAGCCTGCCTCGGGCCTGCCAAGGAAATACTTACAGGCTCTTCAGGCCCAAGTGTGGGACTCCCGTCGGGGTGAAAGACCGCGATTGCGTGGGCTGCGTGGATCTGCCCTACGCCGGCACACCGTCCAGGCTGTCCTGGTACAAGCGTCGGCTCCTGTGTCCGAACCCCGATTGCGAGACCACCACCTGAACCCACACCGACCACCGCATCGCCACCAAGGACTGCGGGCTCACCACACTCGCCGCCGAGTGGGTCACCAAGCAGGTGAGGGAGGCAGACCCGTAGCGTAGGTGGCCGAGGAGCTTGGCTGTGATTGGGGGTGGTGAACCGGGCGGTTGCCACCTACCCCCAGGCACTTCCGGTCCGCGGACAAGAATCGCCTGGGGATGACCACCGGTCTCGGCCTGGACGAGGCCGTCTTCGTTCGCCAAGGAGCCGGCCCCTTTTCTGATCATGATCTACGGCCACCTGATTGGCCCGCGAGAATCAGCGCGGCCTCGCTACACCGGTCCAAAATGCTGGCCTTGGTGACCAGTCCGGCCTAGCGTTTCATGTGACGCCCCGTCAACTCAGCTCCACCTACGGAACCATGATCATCACGGGTGGGATGAGCTTGCGGCCCTGGTGGCGCTCCTTCGCCTTGTCGCTTCGGAGATGATATTGCGTTTGGCGCATCTCGCCTCCGAGGCAGTCAAGGAGGCATGCGACGAGGTGGTATAGAAGATGGCTTCCCGTTGGCAGCCCGAGCGGGAGCTTCGTTTCACAACGAGTCGACCGGATTCACTCCCAGATGCTCAAGACTCGCCTAGCCTCCGGTTCCTGCTCACGCCACCTCGCCGTCGGCCCATGTCCATGCGCGAAGGTCTGCGAGACGTGCGACAAGTGCGCACGCGGGCCGGCATTCGAAGGAGCTCATGCACCTCAGCTCGCCGACGTCGTCGAATTGCAAGACGATGATCAAGACCGGAGCTGGAGTGCCGAGCTGGAGCTTCAGCAAGGGGTGGCCGACGCGATTGACGGCCAGCTGCCGCGCTTGCCGAAAATGACCCGATCAGCATGGTCCTCTTGAGCTGCCCCCGAGGGCCGGTTTATGGCTTTCGGCTTCACCCAGTTCAAGAACTTTTGCATCCTGGCACTCCTCTATGCCGGCAAGCCCAACTGGCGGGCGCTCGACTTGACCGGGGTGAAGGGAAAAAGTGCTCCGACGCAGGCGGTCGTGTACCGAGACCTTCACGAAGACGCCGTCTTTGATGGCTGGACGGGTGAACCCGCATCCGATTGCAATTCCGGCGCTCTGTCAGGCCTGACTTGCTCGGCCGGCCGGAGCCCGAGGGCCAGAACCCATCAAAAGAGTCGATTCGGGAGCCGGGGGAAACCCAGCGGATCCAGTAAGCAGCTGAAGATCCGGTACCATGGGCTGGTGGCGAGCAATGACTGGACCCATGCCCGGGATGCGTTCGAGCAAGCAGTCAAGTGGTTCATGCGCAGCGTCCGAGAAGGGGAGGGGCGCTGGGAGGAGCCGGCACTCGGTGAGTGGTCGGTCCGCGACCTCGTAGGGCACACGAGCCGGGCGATGCTAACCGTCGAGGCGTATCTTGGCACGCCTGCATCAGAAGCCGAGGTTAACTCCGCGGTCGAATATTTCCGTCGCGTCCTTGCTTCAAGCGGAGATTCCGCCGCAATCGCCCAGCGCGGCCGCGACGCGGGTGCCGCTTTGGGGGAGCATCCGGCCCGCGCCGTCGCCGAGATCTCCGAGCGGGTCCTCGCTCGGCTCCATACCCAAAGCGGAGATGCTTTGCTGACCACCCCGGCTGGTGGTATGCGCCTGGTGGACTACCTTCCGACGCGCACCTTCGAGCTCACGGTCCATACCTGTGATCGCGCGGTCGCGCTGGGAGTACCCCTCGACGTGCCAGGTCTGTCGGCTGGCGAGACTCTTGAGGTGATCGGAGGGCTCGCCTTACGGGCCAACCTGGCTGGACCTCTGCTGCTGGCCGCGACCGGGCGCCGGCCGCTCCCTGCCGGATACACCGTCCTTTAGCGGCCCCAGAGCTAACGCTCTGCACTGACGTAGCTGAACGCGCCCGGGTACCCTTGCCCGAAGGGATTCCCTATTCGGGGCGGCCGTCGAGCGGTTGCTCGGAGAGGCCCTTCGACCCTGGTGCTCGGCCCTGGCCCGCAAAGGACTGCGACCGAGCGCGAAGCAAGGATCGCCGCGGACCCGGACTTCGGGGCCATCCGTTCCGCTTCTTCTCATGCGCGAACGAGGGCCTTCGCCTCTAGCGAGAATTTCCGCAATTGTCATAAGGTCCAAAAGGTGAGGCGGGTGGGCCGGCAGCGGCCAATTCTCAGGAGAGGTTCGCGCGAGCCTCGGGGTGCAAGATGACAAGATCCGGGCGGCCCGGCGCGTGGCGCCGTTTTCGGGCGATGTCAGGGAGAGCGCAGCTGTTCACCTGGGTTGGCCTGCTTTTTGTTCTGCTGCTGGTACCGACGCTGTTTGGCCAGGTGCCAGGCGCGAACTCGGGTAGTGGCGCTCCTGCCGTGTCAAGTGCGGCGGGTCCGACGTCTGCTGGATCGCCATCGACCGCCGCTACCGCGGCTCCGCCTTCCTCCACCATCCCCACCATCCTCGTTACGACCACCACAGTCCCGATCAGATCTGGCTCCAGCCCGTGTCGCACTCGCGGGTCGGGCTCGACGATCCTGCCGGACCCGAAATGTACGCCAGGCGCGGTCAATTCCGAAGTGACCCAGGCCAATATCGCCTCCACCATTTGCCGTGTCGGCTGGACCGCCACGGTGCGGCCGCCGGAGTCGTACACCTATGACCTGAAGGTGGAGCAGATGACGGCCTACGGAGAGTCAGGTCCCACCTCCGCCTACGAGGAAGATCACCTGATCCCCCTGGAGCTTGGCGGCTCCCCGGACAGCCCTCTCAACTTGTGGCCGGAGCCGGGAGGCAGCCCGAACCAGAAGGACGGCGTTGAGAATGCCGCGAAATATGCGGTCTGCGACGGAAAGATCAGCTTGGCTTACGCGCAGCAGGCTATTGCAACCGACTGGGTGGCTTTTGGTCTGCAACTGGGTGTCCGGATTGTCACCAACTATGCCGTGACCTCGGGCCCCGTCGCGACGTCTTCGGTGACGGCGATGCCGGCGGTCGACTACAGGGCGGGGGAATTCTGCCCGCAGGCGAAGATCGGAGAGACGGTCAGTACCCCGGCGGGTCCACTGACCTGCGAGGTGGCTTCCGACCCATCCCATCCGCGTTGGATGCACGGTTGAGCTGACCGCGGGCGCCGATGGAGTCCGGCGCCGGCCGGCACGAATCGGAAATACCGCCGGAGGTGCCCGAAGCTCCGCCGCGGATCGGCCAGGTGCCGCCCGCTGCAATTGGGCGCCCGCGCCAAGTCCAGTGCACCCCCGACGGCGCCGGCCGAATAGGACTTTGGGCGCGATGGCCCCGACCACTCATCCGCGGCGCATCTATCGGTCTGGTGCCTTCGGCGCTAGGTTCTCCAGCCGAAGCGGCGCCTGTGCGCAACGGCGACTACCGAGGCGGCCGCGCGGTTTTGCCGCGGGCATGGGAAGACGCGAGTTGCGGAACCGGGATCCCGCCGTTGGCTACAATCTGGCCATGGCCATTCCTTCGCAAACATCCCCTCCGATCCCCTCGGTCCTCTCAGGTCTGGAGGGGATACGGACTTGGGTCGAGGATTTCTACCGCGACCTACACGAGCATCCCGAGCTTTCGCATCGGGAGGTTCGGACGGCGGACAAAGTCGCCAGGCGGTTGGAGGCCGCCGGCATCTCAGTGCACGAAGGGGTGGGCGGTACCGGCGTTGTTGGGCTGCTCCGGAATGGGGAAGGACCCACCGTACTCCTGAGGGCGGACATGGACGCCCTGCCGGTAGCCGAGGCCACCGGCCTGAGCTATGCCAGTAGGGAGGTCGCGACCGATTCGGACGGCAAAGAGGTGTCGGTCATGCACGCTTGCGGTCATGACATACATGTTGCATGCCTCTTGGGCGCGGCGCACCTGCTCGCTTCGCATCCGGAGGCTTGGGCCGGGAGCGTGGCCTTCGTTTTCCAGCCGGCCGAAGAGACCGCAGACGGCGCACGCGCGATGGTCGAGAGTGGCCTGGCGGGGCTTTTGCCCCGGATTGATGTCGCGCTCGCCCAGCATGTCCTTCCCGCGCCTGCGGGAGTAGTGGGCACCCACGCCGGCCCGACGCTATCGGCGGCGGACAGCTTGCGCATTACGGTCTTTGGTCGAGGCGCGCACGGATCGATGCCCCAGGCGTCCATAGATCCAGTTGTCCTTGCGGCCATGATCGTCGTTCGGCTGCAGACGGTGGTGGCGCGGGAGACTCGTCCCGGCGAGCCGGTGGTGCTGACCGTGGGGAAGCTGCAGGCGGGCACCAAAACCAACGTTATCTCGGACCACGCCGTGATCGAGGTCAACATCCGCACCTACAGTCCCGAGACTCGAAGGGCCGTCCTGGAGGCCATCCATCGCATCGTGGACGGCGAGTGCCAGGCGTCCGGCTCTCCGAAGCCCGCGACCTATGAGCTGTTCGACCAATTCCCGCTCACGGACAACGACCCGGACGCGACCACTCGGGTCTCGGAGGCTTTCGGCGCGTTTTTCGGGGAGCGGGCCGTGGTTGTTCCGGCCCTGTCGGGTAGCGAGGATTTCAGTGACATCCCCAATGCGCTCGGCGCTCCCTACTGTTACTGGGGAATCGGCGGGACCGATCCGGAGCTCTACCGCAAGGCCGAGGAGGCGGGCCGCGTGTTCGAGCAGGTCCCGGTCAACCACTCTGCGCTATTCGCGCCGGTTATGCAGCCCACGCTAGACACGGGCATCCAGACCTTGGTGGTCGCCGCGCTGGCCTGGCTCGGTGACCCGGCACCCGGAGCATCGGGCAGAGGCCGGGCTTGACCACGGGATTCCAGCTGCAGCTGGTACTCGATCTCGCAGGCACCTTCGTCTTCGGGCTGAACGGGGCGCTCACGGCAATGGAGGCGGAGAACCTCGATATCGTCGGAATCGTCGTTCTGGCTGTTATCACCGCCTTGGGCGGGGGAATAATCCGGGACGTGCTGATCGGCTCGTTCCCACCGGCGGCCTTCAGGGATTGGCGCTACATGGTGGTCGGCGGTGGCGCCGGCCTGGCTGCCTTCGTGGCCCGGCATCTCTGGGTCCGTGTGCAGCGGTCGATCACTGTTTTTGACGCTGCCGGCCTGGCCCTGTTCTGCGTCACCGGTACGACTACCGCCTATGCCGCACATCTGGGTGCCTTCCAGTCGGTCATACTCGGCACCATTACCGGTGTTGGCGGTGGCACGCTGCGCGACGTGGTGATTAGACGGGTGCCGACCGTCCTGTCCAGCGGACTTTACGCCGTCCCGGCCGCGCTGGGAGCCACCCTTACCGCGTTGTCGCTGGCCTTTCACTTCTACAGCGGAGCGGTCGCCGTCGCCGCCGCGCTCGTGTGCTTCCTGATACGAATTGTCGGAGTCCACTTCAACCTGAATATGCCCGGGTCCGAGCCCGACGCGACCGGCGCAGGGACGAATGACGGCTAGCCAAGACGGACGGTGGTGCGCCGGGTCCCCCGGTGTCCCGTGGCGGTTCGCCAGCGCCGCGCCGTTGCCGGCCGCACATCGTTGCCATAATGGCGTAGATCGGGCTTGGTGGGTCCCGGCCCTCCCCGCAATCGCGTTGACCTTACGGCGCCGTGGTGCTAGCACTTGGTGGTCGTATTCCGCGCAGGTGCGCAAGGTGACGCGACCGTTCGACGAAGGGACCGTTTTGGCGATTGCGCAAGGAGAAGGTGGCTTGCAGGCTCCGGCCGGCCGGAAGGTCGACGGGCCCGCACTTGTTGTCGAGCACCTGACCAAGCGTTTCGGCGATCGAGCAGCTTATTCGGACGTCTCCTTCGAGATCGGCTACGGGGAGGTATTCGGCTTCCTGGGTCCTAATGGTGCAGGCAAGACGACCACCGTGCGCACTCTCGGGACCCTCATCGCCCCGACCTCCGGATCAGCCAGAGTGGCGGGGCTTGCCCTGACCGTTTCCAACGGACCGGCCATCCGCCGGAGAATCTCGATCATGCCCGAGTCGCCCGGCCTCTATACCCGCCTTACCGTGGAGGAGAACCTCGAGTGCTTCGCGGGACTTTACGGGCTGAGCGATGCGCGCGAAAGGATCCGTAAGGCCCTGGGCGCGGTGAACCTGCTCGAGCGCTCGCACGACCTTTGCGGAGCGCTCTCCAAGGGCCTGCGCCAGAGAGTGGCCCTGGCCCGAGCGCTGCTCAACGACCCCGAGGTTCTCTTTCTCGACGAGCCGACCTCCGGGCTGGATCCGGTTGCCGCCCGCGAGGTCCACGAACTGATCACCGGGATGCGTTCGCGCGGAGTGACCATCTTCCTCACCACTCACCGGCTTGAAGAAGCCGAGCGGCTCTGCGACCGGGTGGCGATACTCAACACCACGCTTCGTATGATCGGCCGCCCGGACGAGCTGCGCACGGAGCTCTTCGCCAGAACGCTGGAGGTGCGGACCAAGGCGCCCCTTGGTGACCCCGATGCTCTCTTCGCCGGCTTGTCCGGAGTGAAGGGCTGGTCCGACGCCGGCGGCGCAGCCTACCGGCTCGAGGTGACCGACCCCGAGGTGGCCGCGCCCGGTGTGACCCGGGCCCTGGTGGCCGCCGGAGCCGACGTCCTCTCCATCGCGGAGTCGCGGCATTCCCTGGAGGACGTCTATCTCGAGCTGGTGGGCGAAGAGGAGAAGGCGGGGCGGGCATGAGCCAGAGCTGGACTCGAATTTGGGCCATGACGAAGAAGGAGCTGCGTGACTACCGGCGGAACCGCTTCGTTGTGGTGACCATGGCCGTGATGCCGCTGGTGTTCACGGTCGCGCCAATGGTCCAGCTCTTTGCCGTTAAGATCACCGCCGCGAGTCCCGCTTTCAACGCCCGCATCGGCCTTTCGTTGCTCTATATGTTGATCATCCCGGCCATCGTTCCCTCGTCGTTGAGCGCATACTCGGTGGTGGGGGAGCGTGAGCAGGGGACCCTCGAACCGGTGCTCATCACTCCGCTCAGCTCTCAGGAGTTCCTCTTCGGCAAGGCACTGGCTGCCCTCTTGCCCACCATCGTGATCTCCTACGCCGTCTTCGGGATCTTCCTTGCCGTGGCCGCCACATTCGCCCAGCCCGTAGTGGCCACCGCGATCTTCTCCGGGTCCCACATCTGGATCCAGCTGCTCTTCACCCCCCTGCTGGCCGGCTGGTCGATCCTGGTGGGAATAGCCATCTCGACCCGGTCGGCCGACGTGCGCACCGCCCAGCAGCTGAGTGTGCTGGCGAGCCTTCCGCCGCTGGCCGTGGTGGCCCTGATCACTTTCAACGTCATTCACGCCTCACGAGGAATAACCATCGGCCTGGCAGTCGCGCTGCTCGTCGTCGACGGCTTCGGTTGGCGGGCGGTGGCGGCGATGTTTGACCGGGAGCGACTGGTCACCGGCCGCCGCGGCTAACGGCTCTGCCGCCTGAAGCAGGGACGGGGAATGGTTTCCTCTGATTTATAGTTATCTACGTGGATACGCAGATAAGTAGAGAACCTACTTCGGCGCAGCTGGAAGTGGCGGTGGAGACTTTCAAGATGCTGGCGGACCAGACCCGGCTAAAGATCGTCTGGGCATTGCTTCATGGCGAGCACTCGGTCAACGAGCTGGCGGACCATCTCGGCATGAATCCCGCTGGCGTCTCCCAGCACCTGGCCAAGCTGCGGCTGGCTCGGCTGGTGACCGTGCGGCGGGAGGGGACCAAGGCCTTCTACGCGGCACAGAGCGCCCACGTGCGCAAGCTCGTGGAGCAGGCGCTCTTCCACGCCGAGCACATGTCGGGAACCGGAGCCGCTGCCGAGCCCGCGCATCCGGAGGAGGAGTCGACCGGGAATCCCGGCGGGACGGGGAGGATCTGAACAATGCACCTTGCCACGCAAGCGCAAATCCCGGAGCCGTTCGCGGCCACCAGACTGGGCGACGATCGGGCGGATCGCCGCGAGGCCAACCGGGCTATCGGAGTCTCGGCCGTCGGCCTTGGCGCCACCGGCCTTGCCGAGCTGGCCATCGCGGCTCTGAGCGGATCCGTGGGACTGCTGGGCGACGCAATCCACAACCTCTCCGACGTCAGCACGTCGTTGGCGGTCTTCGTGGGGATGCGCCTCTCGAAGCGCCGGCCTTCGGAGACCCATCCTTACGGGTGGGAGCGTGCGGAGGACCTTGCCGGGCTGGCCGTCGCGCTCGTCATCTGGGCGAGCGCCGCGCTGACCGCGGTGATCAGCGTGCGCAAGCTGCTCGAGCACGGCACCACCAGCCATCTCGGCTTCGGCATCGCCGCGGCCGCGGTGGGAATCATCGGCAACCAGGTGGTGGCCAGGTACAAGCTGGCCGTGGGAAGAAGGATTCACTCGGCCGCCCTGGTGGCCGATGCGAAGCATTCATGGCTCGATGCACTCTCCTCGGCAGGGGCCATGGCGGGGTTGATCGGTGTCGCCTTGGGCCTGCCCTGGGCTGACGGGCTGGCCGGACTGGCCATGACACTTTTCGTCTGCCATGTCGGCTTCCAGGTAACCCGCGACATAATCCGCCACCTGAGCGACGGCGTCGAGGATGGTCTGGTGCAGGCGGCGAGTGTGGCCGCGATGGAGGTGGACGGCGTCAAGCATGCCCACGTTCGAGCCCGTTGGATGGGGCGCTCTCTTCTGGTCGAGGTGGATGGGTTTGTCAGGGGCGACACCACCTTGGCGGGAAGTGCAGCCATCGGCCTTGAGGTGGAACGGGCGGTGGCCGCGGCGGTGCCGGAAGCCCGTTTTGTGGTCTGGTCCCCCCGCGCCTTACCCGCTTGAGGGCAATTGTCCTCGGATAGGGGTTCGAGGCGATCGGCACGCCCGCCCTAGCGGTGCCCTCCAGTGCAAGGACTGGAGACGTTAGGCCCTAGCAAAGACAGGCTCAGGGCTCAATGCTTTCTTCCAAGAGGTGCCGCCGAGGCGCTGGCAGCGGTGCGGTGGAGTAGCGATGGAACAGAGCGTGAAACTCGGCAAGCTGTGGGGAATCCCGATCGGCATGCACTGGAGTGTGGCGGTCATTTTCTTTCTGATCACCTGGGAGCTGTCCGCCCTGGTTCTGCCGGCAGATGCCGCGGGCTCCTCCCAAACCGGGTACTGGACGGTCGGAATCGTCACCGCAGTGCTCTTCTATCTCGGCTTGGTCGCCCACGAGGCCGCCCACGCCGTGGTGGCCAGGCGCAACGGCATCGGTGTGCGCAGGATCACCCTGTGGCTCTTCGGCGGGGTATCCGAGCTGGAGGGCGAGGCGCTTACGCCGGGAGCGGACTTCCGTATCGCGGTGGTTGGGCCAATCGTCAGCTTTGTGCTGTCGGGCGTCTTCGCGCTTCTGGCCGTGCTAGCGGCTTCCGCCGGCTCCGCCGTACCCGAAGCTGCGCTCGGCTGGTTGGCATGGATGAACCTTCTGCTCGGGGGCTTCAACCTTATTCCCGCCTCCCCGCTGGATGGCGGCCGAGTGCTCAGGGCCGCGCTTTGGCGTTTCGGAGGCGACAGGACCCGTGCCGCGGTGATCGCGTCGCGCACGGGCGTGGGATTCGGCTACCTCATGGTCGGTGCGGGGGTTCTCTTATTCATCTACGGGTACCTGGTCGGCCTGTGGTTTGCCTTCCTGGGCTGGTTCCTCCTCTCCGCCGCACGGTCCGAGGAGGGTTCGACGGTGATCCGCAGCACCCTAGCCGGCGTGCGGGTGCGCGACATCATGACCCCCGACCCGGTCTGCTTTGAGTCGGCTATGACCGTATCGGAGCTGATCGAAGAAGCGTTGCAGCTCCACCACTTCACCTCCTTTCCCCTGGCCGAAGCGGATCGCAGGCCTACCGGGCTTGCCACCCTTTCCAGGGTCAGACGCGTTCCTCCCGACAGCCGCCAGAGCACCTCCCTGGCCGCGATTGCGACGCCGCTCGCCCAGGTGCCCCTGGCCCGGCCTGACGATCCACTTCCGGCGATGTTGGAGCGGATGCAGGCGTCGTCCGACGGGCGGGCGCTGGTGATCGGTGACGATGGGGCGCTGGTGGGAATCGTCTCACCTAGTGACATCTCACGTTACCTGCAGCTTTGCATGTTGCGAGGGAGCCGGCGGCCCGCGGGGCGGACCTGAAGCCCCCGGGGGGCGCTAGTGCGGAGCATCTGGGCTTCTTCGAGTCGACGGTGGTGCAATAGGATCGAGCGCAGGCTAAAAGGAGGACGAGATGGTCAAGGCCTTTGTCATCGACGAGGCGGACGGCAAGGTTACCGGGGCGATCCGTGAACTGGACGACTCCGCGCTGCCCACCGAGGGCTTGCGCGTGAAGGTCGACTATTCGACGCTCAACTACAAAGACGGCATGGTGATAAATGGCATCGGCCGCCTGGTGCGCAGCTACCCCCATGTCCCGGGAGTGGACCTGGCCGGCGTAGTGGAGGAGAGCTCGGACCCCCGCTTTAGCGTCGGCGACCGGGTTGTGGTCACGGGTTGGAGGGTCGGCGAGGTTCACTGGGGCGGCTACGCGACGGTGCAGTGCGTCAATCCCGACTTCGCGATCAAGCTGCCCGACAGCCTTTCCACCTTTGCGGCCATGGCGCTGGGCACGGCCGGCCTGACGGCGATGCTGGCCATCATGGCTCTCGAGGATCACCATCTTTCCCCGGCTGCGGAGCACCCGGTTTTGGTGACAGGCGCGGCGGGCGGAGTCGGCTCGATTGCCGTTCTGGCCCTCTCCAGGTTGGGATACCGGGTGTCCGCCTCGACCGGGAGGATGGAGGAGGAGGCCTACCTGAGGAGTCTGGGGGCTACGGAAGTGGTGGCAAGGCAGGAGTTATCCGAGCCTTCCAATCGCCCACTTGAATCGGCCCGCTTTTCCGGGGCGATCGACAACGTTGGGGGGACCACCCTGGGACGGCTGCTCGGCCAACTCGACCCGGGGGCTTCGGTGGCCTCCGTTGGCCTGGCCGGCGGTTCCACCTTTGCCGCCAATGTGATGCCCTTCGTGGTTAGGGGTTGCAACATTCTGGGCATCGATTCCGTGACCTGCCCCAACGCCCGTCGTGAGGCCGCCTGGATGAGGCTGTCGGAGGTGATACCCCGGGTGACGCTTGAGTCCCTCACCTCGGTCTATGGGCTGCAGGACCTGGACCGCCTGGCAGACGAAATATTGGTCGGGCATGTCAAGGGGCGTGTAGTGATCGATGTTAACGCCTGATACCCTAGGGGGTATAGTGGTGGTATGAGAAAGCGCAACGCCCAATCCTCAATCGAGGCGGACAGCTGGGAGGCCTTCGATCGCGAAGTCCTGCAGTCGAAGGTCCCCGTAATCGTCGACTTCTGGGCGCCCTGGTGCGCGCCCTGCCGCAGGGTCGCCCCCGAGCTTGATGCGATCGCCGCAGGCAGGGGCGATGCGGTCAAGGTTGTGAAAGTGAACGTGGACAAGAACCGCGACGCGGCCTTCAAGTACCAGATCGCCTCCATACCCACCATTGCCCTTTATCGTGACGGAGAACTTCGGCGCAAGAGCGTCGGGGCCAAGCCGGCGCGCATGATCGAGGCGGACCTGAAGCTCTGAATTCTCAGGCGATCCCCTGGGGGATCGCGGAAGGTTCGAGGCCGATTAGTTCGCGAGCGGTGTCGAACGCGTAGCGATCGGTCATGCCACCTACGTAGATGACCACCTCCGCCAGGAGATCCGCCTCCGATATCCCCGGTTCGAATCCGATCAGCTGCCTGGCGTGCTCGGGGTTCGAGGAAAGGTGCTCGACCAGCAAGCGCAGCACCCTTATCACCTGCTCGGACTGGTGGCGGGACTCGGGCCTCAAGTAGATCCGCTCGTAGTTGAAGGCCCGCAGGGCCCCTAGCACCGCGGCGTCCCGGTCCCGCATAGCCACGTTCCCGGTCTCGCGGGCACAGGAGACCATTGCGTTGATGAAGAAGTCGAGCTGGCCCGAACGGCTGGTACCGGCCGCTTCAGATACCAGGCCGGGCAAGTCGGCGGTGTCTACGATTCCCGCGCGGGCCGCGTCCTCGAGGTCGTGGGCGCAATAGGCGATCCGGTCGGCCCAGGAGACCACCATGCCCTCGGGAGTGGCGGGCACCGGCCGGCTCCAGGAGTGATTGCGCACCCCGTCCAGGGTCTCGGCGCAAAGGTTCAACCTGGCGAGCACCCGATCCGCGCCGATGATGGCATGATCGTAGCCATCCGGCATGAAGATCGCCAGCGCGTCCTCGCTGGCATGGCCACCGGGGCCGTGCCCGCAGTCGTGGCCGAGGGCGATGGCTTCGGTGAGTTCCTCGTTGAGGCGGAGCCTCTTGGCGATGGAGCGTGCAACCTGGGCGACCTCGAGAGCGTGAGTGAGCCGGGTGCGCTGGTGGTCTCTTGGGAAGACGAACACCTGTGTCTTTCCGGCCAGGCGGCGGAATGCCGAGGAGTGCACGATCCGGTCGCGGTCCTTCTCGAAGCAGGTCCGATGCGGATCGCCGGGTTCCGGGCGCAGGCGGCGGCCGCCCCCCTCTGCGCGGGTTGCTCCCGGGTTCAGCATTTCCTGGGCGGTTTCGCGTGCGGGGCGGTCGAAGTCGACGCTGGTGGCGATGGCAGGCCCGGCCGAAGCATGGGCATGCACCAGCCCATCGCCGTCGGCCCACCCTGCCATGGTGGCCGCCCAGGCGTGGGCGCGCAGGGTGGCGCTCTGGCGGCGTTCCGCCTCGTCGCGGCTGATTGCACTGCCGTTAGGTGCTTCCAAAGCTTTCCCGGCCTCCGTCCTTTGACTCCAGGGTACCGAGACCATGCTGACGCCGGGTAGTGACAAGGAAGTGGAGCCGGGTGCGCCGGCTGTGACGAATGACGCGCCTGTTTCGTTGACGGACCTCGTAATTGCCGATACGCTGGGGAAATGGCAACCAAAGACCAAAAGGACCGCTACAAGAAGTTCGTCGACGCCGGAAAGACGGTCACCAAGGTGACTTCTGAGCGCGTCGAAGAGGTGGCCAGAGACCTGGTGCACCTCACGGAGGTGCAACGCGCCCAAGCCCAGGAACTTCTCGACGACGTCATGAAGCGCTCCAAGAAGAGCACCGAATACATCATGGAGACGGTGAAGCACGAGGTCGACAAGCAGTTCAAGAACGTCAAGTTCGCCAGCCGTGACGACCTGGCAAAGGTGAGCGAGACCCTGAGCCAGATGAAGTCCGACATCGCCTCGCTCGCCTCGATTCGCGAGGAGCTTCGTAACGATGTCATGAGGCTCTCGGAGGCGGTTGCCCATCTCGTGGTGGCGGTCAAGAGCGGTTCCACCCCCAACGAGGAGGCTTCGACCAAGTCCGAGGCGGCGCCGGAGGCTGACGAAAATGCGCCCGCCCCCGAAGCCGCGAAGCCGGCTGCCAAGCCGAAGCCCGCAGCCACGCGCCGCCCCGCTGCACGCCGTCCCAGGAGTAAGCCGGCAAACGGCGGCGAGCCGGAGGCCGGCTGACCGCGGTCGTCAGGCGTCGTCGAACTCGCTTGAGCGGGTCGACTCCAACTGAGGACAGGCACAGATGAGCCGTGCCCCCGTTTCATCACGGCTGGACAAGGCTCTGGTCGAGCGTGGCCTGGCCCGGAGCCGCGAGGATGCCGAACGGCTGATCTCCCTGGGGAAAGTGCGGGTGAACGGAGCGCTTGCCGATAAGGCCGCCCGGCAGGTGAAACGCGCCGACGCCATTCTGGTCGCCTCGGAAGGCGCCTCCTACGTGGGCCGCGGCGCCTACAAGCTGCTGGGGGCGCTGGATGAGCTGGGCATCGATGTCTCCGGCCTGGAGGTTTGCGATCTCGGCTCCTCGACCGGAGGCTTTACTCAAGTGCTGCTGGAGCGCGGAGCGGCGTCCGTCCTCGCCATCGACGTGGGGCGCCAGCAGATGTCCGAACGCGTCTCGGCCGATCCCCGGGTGCGGCTCCTGGAAGGGGTGAACGCCCGGTATCTACGGCGCGACGAGGTGGGCCTCGGCCAGGTGGACCTGGTGGTGGGGGACCTCAGCTTTATCTCGCTCACGCTCCTTGCCGATGTCATCGCGCACGAATTACTCCAGGAGCATGGTGCCTTTCTCCTGCTTGTGAAGCCCCAGTTCGAAGTGGACCGCAAAGTGGCCTCCAAGGGTCGCGGCGTGGTGCGCGATTCGGGCGAGTGGTCACGAGCGCTGGAAGTGGTGATCGGCGCCTTCACGCGCCGGGGGGCCAAGATCGAGGCGGTGGTCCCGTCCCGGATGCGCGGTGCCAGCGGCAACCAGGAGTTTTTCGTCTTCGGCCGCTTTGGTGCGAGTGCTGGGGGATCCCGCGAGGATGACCTGGGACCGTTGGTGGCCGCCGCGGTCGAGCGGGCTGCGACGAGCTTGCTTTGATAGGCGTGCTTCGCGCAGGGGTAGGATTGTGCCGGTCCAGCGCGAACGAAGAGGCGGGTAATGGCCGAAGGCGACTTCGAGGCGGTCTAGTGATGCTGCAAGCTCGATCAGGGATCCGTGCGTGAGCCGCATCGGGATCATCGTCAACCCCCGCCGCGAAGAGGCCATCAGCGCCCGCGAAAAGCTCGAGTCCTGGTGCGAGGCCCACGGCCACGTGGCCACCAGGCTGGCCGCTCCCCAGGACTGCCTGGGTCTCGACGTGGCGGTGGCACTCGGTGGTGATGGAACCATGCTGCGTGCGCTCGAGTTGTCGCTTCTCTACCAGACCCCGGTGATCGGGGTTAACTTCGGCCACCTGGGGTATCTCACCGAGGTTGAACCGGATGAGCTCTTCATTGCCATAGAGCGCTTCTTCTCCGGCCGTCACAGGATCGAGGAGCGCACCACGTTGGAGATCCGCATGCGTCGCCTCGGGGGAGCCTCTCCCTCGGAGCGCTTTTTCGCCGTCAACGAGGTGGTGGTGGATAAGTCGCATTCGGGGAACGTGGTCAAGCTGGGAGTTTCCATCGCGGGCGAGCCCTTTCTCGACTATGAGGCGGATGGGATAATCGTCTCCACCCCCACGGGCTCGACCGCCTACTCCTTCTCGGCCAGGGGCCCGGTGGTCTCGCCACGTATGTCGGCCATGATTGTCACCCCGGTCTCGCCTCACATGCTGTTCGACCGCGCCATGGTGCTTGAGCCGGACGAGGAGGTCGAGATCAGGGTGCTCGGCGGCCAGGACGCCACGCTGATGGTCGACGGAGTGAATCGCGAGGTGCTCAAGGTGGGCGAGTCGATCATCTGCCGTGCCTCGGCGCTCAACGCACGGCTGGTAAAGTTCGAGGAGCGCGACTTCCGCACCATCCTGAAGGCCAAGTTCGGGTTGGCCAACAAGGACATGGGAGAGCTCTGAGCTAAGCGCAGTTGCCGTCCCCTCCCGAAGGCGGCCGCAATTCCCAACGCAGTCCCCTGGCTGGAGAGAGATGCTCGAAGAGCTGGTCGTAGAAAACCTTGGAGTTATCGAAAGGGCTCAGCTCAGCCTGGGCGAGGGGATGACCGTAATAACCGGTGAGACCGGGGCGGGCAAAACGATGCTGGTCGGGGCGCTCCAGATGGCATTGGGTGCGCGCACGGACCCGCGCCTTATACGCGAGGGTGCCTCCCAGGCCGGTGTCGAGGCGCGTTTCCTCCTCGATGGCGAGGAGTTCGTTCTCAGTCGGACCCTGAGTGCCCAAGGGCGTTCACGCGGTTACATAAATGGAAGGATGGCCAGCCAGGCCGAGCTGGCCGAGTTCGGGAGGCGTGCGGTCGACGTGCACGGCCAGCATGCCCAGATGCGCCTGGAGTCGGCCGCCGCCCAGCTCGCGCTGCTGGATGCCTTCTACGGAGTCGACCTGGGCCCGCGGAACCGGATAGCCGAAGCCCTATCCCGCCTGGAGAGGCGCATCGCCGAGGCGCGGAGCGGCATCGCGGAGCGTGAGCGCGAGCTCGCCGTGGTCCGCTTCGAGCTGGGGGAGATCGACCGTGTTGCCCCCCTGGACGCCGAGGAGGACCTGCGGCTCGAAGAGGAGCTGGATGTGCTCGAGCGCGAGGAGGAGTTCCGCGAGATCTATCTCTCGCTGCTCGCTGTGGTCTCGGGAGAAGAAGGCGACGCAGGAGCGGTGGGTGAGTTGTCGCATCTGGCCCGCAGGCTGCAGCGCGAGTCATCGACCGCCGAACTTGCCGAGCGGCTGGACGGGGTGCTGATCGAGCTGAACGAGCTCTCGAACGTCGCACAGCGCAGGCTGGAGGGCCTCACCGGTGATCCGGATCGGCCCGACCAGATCCGTTCCAGGCTGGTTGCGCTGCGCGACCTGAAGAAGCGCTTTGGACCGACCCTGGGGGATGTCATTTCGACCCGGCGGGCGCTGGCCACCCGCCTTGACGAGCTTTCCGGAGAAGGGGCTTCGCCCGAGCTGCTGGAAGCCCAGGCGGAAAAATTGCGCGCCGAGCGCGACCGGGAGGACATGCGCATCAGGAAGGCCAGGCAAGAGGCCGCGGCCCAGGTGGCGGCCGCGGTCAACCGGCAGCTTCCACTGCTCTCCTTCACCGCGGCCGAATTCGCCGTGGAGCTCGCCGAGGGAGGGGACGGCTCGCCCGCGGTATTCATGTTCCGGCCGCATCCGGGCTCCCGTCCCCTCGAGATAGCACGTTTCGCCTCAGGTGGAGAGCTTTCCAGGCTGATGCTCGGATTGGCACTGGTGATGGGGGTCGAGGCGGAGACGCAGCTGTTCGACGAGGTGGACGCAGGGGTGGGTGGCCGATCGGCACGGGACATCGCCCAAGCACTAAAGCGCCTTTCGTCCAGCAGGCAGGTGCTGGTGGTCACTCACCTCGCCCAGGTGGCCGCGGTTGCCGACCGGCACTTCACCATTACCAAGCGGATCACCGGCGAAGGCACCGCCACCGAGATCGCCGCTTGTGAGGGAGAGAGCCGGGTGGGTGAGGTGGCCCGGATGCTGGCCGGAGACCCGGACTCGCCCACTGCGCGAAAGCACGCGACCGAACTGCTTCACGCGGGTGACGGGCGGAGTTAGGCGGGGGCCATCTGATCATCCCCCGGCGGGTCCGGGCTCAGTTAGACTCCTTTTGCGAGGTTCTAGAGCGGAAGGTGGCACAACGCAGTTGGCTAAGCATATTTTCGTCACCGGCGGCGTCGCATCCTCGCTGGGCAAGGGGCTGACCGCCTCCTCGCTGGGCAGGCTGCTCAAGGCGCGCGGCCTGCGGGTCGTAATGCAGAAACTCGATCCTTACATCAACGTCGATCCCGGGACGATGAACCCCTTCGAGCACGGAGAGGTATTCGTCACCGAGGACGGCTCGGAGACCGACCTCGATCTCGGCCATTACGAGCGCTTCATCGACGTGAACCTGAAGAAGAACTCCTCGGTGACCACCGGCTCCATCTATTCCGCCGTGATAGCCCGCGAGCGGCGCGGCGACTACCTGGGCAAGACGGTCCAGGTGATTCCGCATGTGACCGACGAGATCAAGTCGCGGATCACCGCTCTCGCCACCGATGACGTCGACGTGGTCATCACCGAAGTGGGTGGCACCGTCGGTGACATCGAGATCCTTCCCTTTCTGGAGGCCATCAGGCAATTCCGCAAGGACGTCGGGCGAGACAACGTCTGCTACATCCACCTCACCCTGGTGCCGGGGATAGGACCTCACGGCGAGCAGAAGACCAAGCCCACCCAGCATTCGGTCACCGAACTGCGCTCGCGAGGGATCCAGCCCGACGTCATCGTCTGCCGATCGGGCGAGGTGGTCTCGGACTCTTTGAAGTCGAAGATCTCGATGCTCTGTGACGTTCCCAAGGATGCGGTGATCTCCGTACATGATGTGGCCAACATCTATGAATTGCCATTGCTCCTGCACAAGGAGGGCCTGGACGGCTACATCATCAATCTGCTTCATTTCGACAACGTCGGCATGGAGCTGAACCTCGGCCCCTGGATGGACCTCGTGGCGCGCAGTTCCTCCCTGACCGAGACGGTGAGGATCGGGATCATCGGCAAGTACATCAACCTTCCCGACGCGTATCTCTCGGTGGTGGAGGCGCTCCGTCACGGGGGCATCCACCACGGGGTGGCAATCGAGCTGGAGTGGATCCAGGCCGAAGAGGTCTCTCCGATGCTGGCGGAGTCGATGCTTGGTCACCTGGGTGGAATCGTAATTCCAGGCGGCTTTGGCGAGCGCGGCATCGAGGGCAAGATCGCCGCCGCAGGCTTCGCCCGAGAGGCGGGGGTGCCCTGTCTCGGGCTCTGTCTCGGGCTGCAAACCATGGTCATCGACGTGGCCCGGAATTTGGCCGGCCTGGAGCACGCCCATTCGCGTGAGTTCAGGCTCGACACCCCGCATCCGGTGATCGACATGATGGAGGAGCAGCGCGGTGTCACCAACATGGGAGGCACCATGCGCCTCGGCGCCTATGTCGCCCGGCTGAAGCCTGGCACCAGGGTCGCCGGGGCATACGGCGAGACGATTGTCTCGGAGAGGCATCGCCACCGCTTCGAAGTCAACTCGCGCTATCGCAAGAGGCTGGAGGAGGTGGGGCTGGTCTGCTCGGGCGAGTCCCCCGACGGCTCGCTGGTCGAGTTTGTCGAGCTGGCGGAGCACCCCTTCTGGGTAGGTACTCAGGCCCATCCGGAGTTCAAGAGCCGGCCCGATCGCCCGCATCCCCTTTTCCGCGACTTCATCGGGGCGTCCGTGGCCCATCAGGCCAAGGCGGGCAAGGAGCTCGGGTGAGCCGGCCGGAGGAGTTCACGCTTGCCGAACAAGCGCCCGAGCTGCACTACCAGGGCTCCTTCATCACCGTGCAGATGGTCTCCTACCGTGGTCCCAATGGCGAGCTGCACAGCCGCGAGGTGGTGCGCCACCCCGGAGCGGTGGTAGTGGTGCCCTATCTCGAGTCGGACGGTGCGGTGCTGTGCATCGAGCAGTTCCGGGTGGCTGCCAACTCCCGTATGCTCGAGCTTCCGGCGGGGAAGCGGGATGTCGTCGGGGAGGACCCCTACGACTGCGCGGCCAGGGAACTCGAGGAGGAGCTGGGGATTCGCGCCCGATCCTGGGTTCGCCTGGCGACCTTTTACAACTCTCCGGGATTCACCGACGAACTCACCTACGTTTTCCTGGCCCGCGGGCTCTCCATGGGCAGGCGTGATCCCCAGGGCGCGGAGGAGGCGGCCGCCTCCTTGCGTTACGTGCGGCTGATGAACCTGGAGCGCATGATCGCCGAGGGCAAGCTGGTGGATGCCAAGAGCATCATCGGCATGTACGCGGCGCGCTCCTACCTCGAGGGCAGGGGAGTGCCCGAGAGCTTCGACGACGATCTCGATCTCGATGAGTTCGAGGTGGTAGAGCTGGGCTGAGGCTGATGGCCCTGATCCAAGGCGCCGATCTCTCCGCGGTCGACGGTTACCTCGACGAGCTGCGCCTGGTGTACGGGCGCTCGTCCAACACTGTTGAGGCCTACTACTCCGATCTGGAGCGGGCCTCGGAGGGCCTGTGCGGGATGGGCACCACCCTCACCGGTGCCACCTCCGCCGAATTGGCCGAGCTGATCTCCTCGCTTGGCGGTCGTTTCGCGGATTCGACGCTTGCCCGCATGGCTTCCACGCTGCGCAACTTCTACGCCTTTCTGGTGGAAACCGAGGCCCTGGCCGCCTCACCGATGGCGGAGGTGGAGTCCCCCAGAGCACCCTACCTACTGCCGGAGGTTCTCTCAGTGGAGCAGGTGGAGGCGCTGCTGGCCGCGGTCGATCTCGGCAGGCCGGGAGGGCTTCGTGACCGGGCCCTGATCGAGGTGCTGTACGGTTCCGGCTTGCGGGTGTCCGAGGCCGCCGCGTTGGACCTGGAGGACTTCCTCGAGGACGACGGGCTCCTCAGGGTCACCGGCAAAGGGGCCAAGACCCGGGTGGTGCCACTCACCCCGCCGGCCGCCCGCCTGCTTGGCGATTACATCTACGGAGGCCAGCGCTCCCACTGCCTGCGGCGGCGCTCCGAGCCGGCGGTCTTCGTCTCGCTCAGGGGATCGCGGCTGACGCGCCAGGCCATCTGGCAGATGGTCCGCAAACATGCGCTGCTGGCCGGTCTGGAGGGCAGCATCCACCCTCACACGCTGCGTCATTCCTGCGCTACGCATATGGTGAACGGCGGTGCCGACATCCGGGTGGTGCAGGAGCTTCTCGGACACGCCTCGGTGGCCACCACGCAGATCTACACCCATGTGGAGCCGGCCCGCCTGCTGGCCGTCTATCGCCGGTCGCATCCAAGGGCTGACAGCGACTTGTAGAGCTACCTATAATCATGGCATGGAAGAGTCGCAGCTTGATCTCAAAGTGATCAGCGCCGAGCTTTCCGCCGAGCGGGATGTGCTCGTCGCCAAGCTGGCCGAATTATCCACCGGCGCCACCACTCACGGGGGTTACGACCCCAACTTCGCCGACTCCTCCGCGGTCATCGCCGAGCGGGGTGAGGCGGAGACCCAGCATGCGAACCTTTCCCAGCTCCTGGAAGACGTCGAGGCCGCACTGGCCAAGATCGAGGACGGAACCTACGGGATTTGCGAATCATGTGGCGGCCGGATCGAAACGGCCCGCTTGGAGGCGATTCCCACCGCCCGCTTGTGCATGAGCTGCGCGGTTCAGCGCCGCCGCTAATGCCTGAGGCGCGCCAAGGGAACGCTCGGTGGTTCTTTGGCCGGTAACCTCGCCCGGTATGTTTCGCGCCACCGGAACGCAGGCTGGGCAGCCACAACGCCCCACCTCGGACCAGGCCAGGGACGCAATAGCGTTGCACGCCCTAGATTGGTGATCCAGACGGTCGCTCAGCTGGAGAGATATTGAGAACCAAGGCGCTTTGGATCATCGGGCTGGCGATATTGGTCGTATTGGCGGTCTCCAAGCACGTCTTCACCATCTACACCTTGGTGGATGTGGTGGCGGCGGTTCTGGCGATCGTGCTCCACGAGGTCAGCCACGGCTGGGCCGCGCTTTATTACGGCGATCGGACGGCGGCGGAGAACGGGCGCCTTTCACTGAACCCGATCAAGCACATCGATCCTTTCGGGACGCTGATCCTTCCTGGGCTGCTGCTGCTTTTGCACCTCACCCCGATCGGATACGCAAAGCCGGTGCCGATCAATCCGGCCCGGATGCGCAATCGGCGGCAAGCCGAACTGGTGGTCGCCATGGCCGGGCCCTTCACCAACCTGGCGCTATCCGTGCTGGCGGGCGTGGTCTTCCGGCTTTTCCTCTTCACCAACTCCTATGCGAGCAATGGCCCGGTGCTGACGGGGGGCACCTCCTTCACCTCGCTGGTGGGGCTGTTCCTGGTCTATTTCGGCCTGGTAAACGTGATGCTGTTCATCTTCAACATGCTCCCGGTACCCCCTCTGGACGGCTCCGCCTGGCTGCGCCGGCTGGTGGGGGAGAGGCGATGGTTCGCAATCGAGCACAGCATGCGCATCGTCATCCCGCTACTGCTCTTCGTGGTCTTCTTCTTCCCCGGCGTGTTGAGCGCCATCATCAGCCCGATCCTGAACCTCTGGATCTCGGTCTTCGTTCCGGCCACCGCGGTCATCTGAGCCGCGACGGCCGCCAGGGGCGGCGGTGAATACGCAGCACCATCTCCGGCCGTATCGAGGTCTGCATGATAACATTCGGATAGAAACGATCTTCGCCCCGGGTTTGGTGCAGGCGGGCGGGCGGAAAACACAGTTCTAGCGAGAGGTTTCGGTGAAAACCATGGCCTTAGTTGCGGGCGCCCAGGTTGATACGGATCATTTCATCGGGGGCCGGAGGATGGCTTCGGAGTCCACCTTCGAGGACATATCGCCGATTGACGGCAGGGTCATCGCCGAAGTCGCGCGAGGCGGGCAGCATGAGGCCTACCTGGCCATCGGAGCGGCGCAGTCCGCTTTCGAGGTCTGGCGCAGGGTGTCTCCCAAGGAGCGGGCAGCCCACCTTCATCGCATAGCCGATCTGGTGGAGGAGCGGGTGGAGGTTCTTGCCGCCGTCGAGACCGCGGACAACGGCGCCTTGCTGCGCTCCCATCGCCGTAGTGTCATGCCAAGAGTTGCGCAAAACTTCCGCTTTTTCGCCGACTACCTGACCGATTCGCTGGAGGTGGGCGAGTTTCACACTCGCGGACACCGCAATCACGTGAGCTACGATCCGGCCGGAGTGGCGGTGCTCATCTCGCCATGGAACGCACCGCTCATGCTCGCCACCTGGAAGGTGGCCCCTGCTCTGGCGGCGGGTGACACCGTAGTGCTCAAGCCTTCGGAGTGGTCGCCTCTGACGGCCTCGCTGCTTGCGGATATCGTCACCGAGGCCGGCCTGCCTCCGGGCGTCTTCAATGTGGTGCAGGGATTTGGAGAGGAGGCGGGTGCGGCTCTTGTCGCCGACGCCCGGGTGCGCAGGATCTCCTTCACCGGCTCGGTTCCCACAGCCAAGCTCATTGCAGCGGCATGTGCGAAAAATCTCACCCCCGTCTCATTTGAACTCGGTGGGAAGTCGCCTTTTATGGTCTTTGATGACGCGGATCTGGAGTTGGCGGTGAGTATGGCCGTCGAGCAATATGACAAC
>JAJZLQ010000152.1 GCA_021850605.1 Actinomycetes bacterium | reverse complement strand
GGCCTCGGCGCACCAGTTGAGCGCTTTGGCGACCGAGGCGAAGTCGAGGCCCGAGGCGGCCTGGGCCAGCTTGTCCGCGGCAAAGGGGGCCTTCTTCTTGCCACCGAGCTCCTCCAGCCGGGCGTTGGCCGCGGCGCCGCCCCGCTCACCCGGCTCGTGCACCGAGGCGATCTCAGCCATCCTCCGGCTGATCACCGCGCACACCACGAGCGGGTGCACCCGCATGTCCTCCAGGAAGCGCTTGAGCAGGCGCAGGGGCTCCACCTCGGGATGCGCGCCGGAGGCGTTCTCGATGGCGTTGGTGATCAGATATAGCGGCTGGGCGCCGGAGCGGGAGAGATAGGGGGCGAGTTCCTGCACACTCACCCGGTGCCCCTCGGGAAAAGCCGCCTCCAGCACCTCCAGGATCCCACGCGCCCGGGCAACGTCCTCGCCCAGGAATTCCCGCAACTCGGCCACCGCATCGGGTGTAAAGGTGAGCTGCGATCCGGAGAGCTCCTGGGAAAGGAAGGCGTCCCGGCTTTTGGAGTCAAGGCGCAGGTCCTCGAGGCCACCGACCTCCTGGGCCAGCTTGACCAGCTTCTGGCTGACCGCACCGGTGAAGCTGGAGATGACCAGGTAATTGAGCACGGCCCCCTCAGAACGGCGCCGGGAGATGAACTCGGCCAGCGCCCCGGCTTCCTCGCTCGCGAGCTTCTCGGCCTGGCGCACGGCCACCAGGGCCCCGTCGGAGAACATGTGCATCTGCTCGAGCGCCGTGCAGATCTCACTCGCCAGAGTGCCGTCACCGTCCAGGGTGACCACGTCCAGGGCTCCGCCGCCGAGGGAAGCGATGATGGCGGCCTCCTTGTCGGCCACCAGGCGCGGGTCGTCCCCGCGCACCAGCCAGAGCCGCGTGTCGGTCCCCTTGACCCCCTTGCTCATCGGCGGTGTTCGACCAGCTCCGCCAGGACCTCCAGCGCCCGGCGGGTACCGCGCACGTCGTGCACCCTGAATATCCTCGCCCCGCCCAGGTATGCGATAATCGCCGCCGATATGGAGGCCGGGCCCCGGTCGGTCAGTTCCAGGCCCAGGTGCGCCCCCAGCACGTCTTTGTTGGAGGCGGAGAGCAACAGAGGGTAGCCGAGGCCGGCCAGGAGATCCGAGTTGCGCAGAAGCGCCAAGGAGTGATCCGTGTTCTTGCCGAGATCCAGCCCGGCATCGACGATCACCGACTCGGCATCCACTCCCGCCTCGATGGCACGGGCGGCCCGGTCGATGAGGAACTCGCGCACCGTGGCCACCACGTCGTCGTAGTGCGGATCGGGATCCGGTACACGGGGAGCGAGGCGTATGTGCGTGGCCACCACGGCCCCGCCGTGCGCGGCGGCTGCAGGAAGGTAGCCGGGATCGGCGAAGCCGGAGATGTCGTTGCCGATCACCGCACCCGCGGCCATGGAGGCGTCCAGCACCTCGGCGTTCCAGGTGTCGACGGAGATCGGCACGTCGAAGCGCTGGTAGAGCGCCTCCACGGCCGGCACCACCCGCTCGATCTCCTCCTCGGTGCTCACCTCGGTGCCTGCACCCGCCTTGACACCCCCGACATCGAGGATGTCGGCACCTGCAACCACCAGCTCCTCCGCCTTGGCGAGGAAGGCGTCGAAGGCGAAGTAGGCACCCTGGTCAAAGAAGGAATCCTTGGTACGGTTGAGGATGCCCATGACCATGGCTTTCGAAGCCAGGTCATAGCGGCGATCGCCGAGCTTGAGAGTACCCAACCAGCCGCCTCCGCTTTCCAATGCACCCTGTCCGGGCGAGCCACGATGCACGGGCGCTTGCCCGTACTGGAGAACTCCAACTTATCCACCCCCGCAGGGGCGGAAGGTCGGGAGAGCCTAGAAGAGCCGGGAGGCCAGTGCCCGGCGATAGCGCCCGGCGGCCTCGCGATCGGGGAGCACCTCGAGCAGGTCGCGGAACTCCTGACGGGCGTCCTCGTCGTCCCTGACCTTCTCCAGAAGCTCGTCGAGCCGCCCGGAGACATCGACAGCCGGGGCTCCACCCTTCTGGTTAAGGCGGGCCAAGGCGGCTATGCGCAGGGACTCCTCGTTCTCGGGGATACGCGCCAGGAGGGCAAGCGCATCGTCGTTCTCACCGCGATCCACCAGTATCTGGGCCAGAGCCAGAACACCCTTCTCATGCCCGGGCTCAAGGTCGAGCGCCTGGCGGATGGAGACCTCGTCACCGGTCTCGACCAGCAGGTCGGCCGGGGTCTTGGTGGGAGCCAGCTTGGCCACGAATTCGCGGATCACGCTCTCGGGCTGGGCGCCGATGAAGCCGTCGACCACCTTGTGATCCTTGAGGGCGTAGACCGCCGGAATCGACTGTACCCGGAATGCCGCCGCCGCCTGGGGGTTCTCGTCGACGTTGATCTTGACCAGGACCACCTTGCCCTGGGTCTCGTCGACGACCTTCTCGATCAGCGGGCCAAGGGTGCGGCAAGGGCCGCACCAAGGGGCCCATAAGTCCACCACCACCGGTACGGTGCCGCTCTTCTCGAGCACGTCGGCCTGGAATGTTGCATCGGTTACATCAATTGCTGCCACGCTTTTCAATTGTAGCGTCCGGCCGTTTCACCATGCCCGATACCCCTTGGGGTATACGCTCCAATTTGGGCTTTCACCGATGGCCCAGGGCCAGGTCGGCTAGATTGCATCCCCATGGAAGGGATCCGCGAACCACAGACCAGCCTTTGGATATCCGAGCAGCTGCCGGACCTCCAGCCCCCCTTCGTCTACGAGCTGATCGCGGGAGGAAGGTCAAACCTCACCTTCGCCGTCGATGACGCGAACGGCCAACGCATAGTCCTCAGGCGTCCTCCCATCTCCCATGTGCTGCCCACCGCGCACGACATGCGTCGCGAGTTCCGGATCATCTCGGCCCTGCACCCCCTCGGCTTCCCGGTGGCCACCCCTCTGGCCATCTGCGAAGACTCCGAGGTCAACGAATACCCCTTCTACCTGATGAGCTATGTGCGCGGCTCGATCCTGCGCGACCCCGAGCTGGCCCAGGCGCACTTCCCGGATCCGTCCATGCGCCGGGCGATCGCCGAGAACCTGGTCTCCACCCTGGTGCAGTTGCACGGCTACAACGTGACCAAGATCGGCCTCGCGGATCTGGCCCGCCACGACGGCTACATCGAGCGCCAGTTGCGGCGCTGGTACACCCAGTTCCAGGCCAGCTCCTCCGAAATCGACCACCGGGTCCCCCTGGTGGACGAGATGTTCACAAAGCTCTCCGAGCGGATCCCCGCCCAGCACCGGACCTCGGTGGTGCACGCCGACTATCGCCTGGACAACACCATGGTGGCCGACGACGGAAGCATCGCGGCGGTACTGGACTGGGAGCTGTGCACCCTCGGCGATCCTCTCGCCGACATCGGCACGCTACTCGTCTACTGGACCGACCCCGAGGACGCCAACGTGCCCCTTTCGGCGGTCACCGCCCTGCCCGGCTTTCCCCGCCGCGCCGAAGTGGCCGAGATGTACGCCGAGGCCGCGGGTGTTGACCTCGGCCGGATCAACTACTTCATGGCCTTTGCCTACTGGCGCCTGGGCTGCATCCTGGAGGGCGTCTACTCGCGCTACGTCCAGGGCGCCCGCGGAGGGGATCGCAGCTCGATTACCGAGTACGCGCGCCAGGTGGAGCTGCTGGCGGAGAGCTCCCGCGAGGCGCTGAACCGCTACTAGGTGGCTGGTGTCTTTCACCTCGATCTCCACTGGCGATCCGCGCCTGGATCTGAGAGAATTACAGTGCTGTAG
>JAJZLQ010000082.1 GCA_021850605.1 Actinomycetes bacterium | reverse complement strand
TGGCAAGCGTGCGGTTCTTCACCTTGCCGCCTTCACGGAAGCTCTCCCGCAGCAGCACCGCCGGTGGAGAGTTGCGGTTGGGCACACGCACGACGTACATGACGACATACTACCGCATATTGTCGGCCATGGCAAGCTATTACACCGTAGCCTACATGACTACATCATCCCGAACCAGAGACCGTGTCGACCCAGCTCGGCGGGGATGAGGGAGATCAGGGGGGCATTGAATGGGGGGAACTTCGGGTTAAGACAAGGCCTAGTGAGATACCGGAGGTCGATACGACGACAATTCTGCGAGGCAAGCATAACGGACCTAAGTGGCCGGGATTTTCAAGGACAAGTCAATACGAAACAAGCGGCGCAGGACGCATTGACTAGCAATTTGTAAACGCGACGATAGAAGGCGGACAGCATGACCCTCATCCCGTCGTCAAGATTCTAACTATCGATTTCGACAGCCACTAGTTGAGATTATGCCAGCGTAATTTGAGCTGGTTACTTCCTGGGCATGGTAGGTGCATTTTGCTAAAACCCCTGCGCCACAATGAACCGCTCCGCGAAGTCCGTCCCGGTCGCGTCCGCATAGCGGCGGTGCTGGAGTTTCAGGGCGTGGTTGCCCTGCGAAAGTCCCGACAGAATGATCCTCGCCGAGTACGATCCCGCCAGATGTTCACCTGAAACCCGGGCACTCGAAAACAGACGTCGCAGATAGCTGCTTGGGGCCGCAACCTGGAAACTTATCCCGGCAAAGCCTCCGGCCTGGTACGTGGAGACCTGGATCTGAATAAAGCTGGAGGCGCTCACTTCCGCCGCGCCGGGTCTTCCCACTCGAACCGTAACTCAGGGCCGACGGTTGCCAAATCCCCGCATCTCGTGTTCGTCGTGCTCTCCTGCGTGCTCACTGTGGCGTCGTATGAAGTTACAAGTGCCTTCCCGGTCCCGGTGCTGTCCAGGAACGCGGAGACCGTTCTCGTCTTCGCTTAGCCGCCACCTCTCGTCAAGCGAAGCCATGTGTGCCATCAACGTGTCAACGCGCTCCTCCAGCTTGACGGCATTGTCGTCCAGGGCTCGGGCCGTTTCCAGAAGTTGATGCCCTCCAGCACCGTCTTTTCGGTCATGCTTTCTTCTCACGTTCCGCCCCGCCCCTGTGGCAGTGGCGGCATTCGTGAACTATCACAGCTCCGTCTAACGCCTGATAATCCGCGTGCGGATCTCATGGATCGCCAGGTGTTCCGGAGCAAACAATTTAACCAGCCTCCGCGCGAGTAGGAGAAGGACGCGCGCAGGGATGTTGAAATGTTCCACGTAGTTCGCGCAACGACGCATTAGCCAATGGACTCATAATCCCTGGATCGCGGGTTCGGGTCCCGCCGGGCCCACGCGGGGATACATCCAAAACCGGCGAGGTCAGACCTGCGGAATTGCATCACCGGGATGCACCATTGGTGTGGCTCTGACCCCCACGCCCTCGGTCAGCAGCCAAGGGCGTAACTAACCGCCGAGCAGACTTTGCGCATTACATCGTGGCCGACTTGTCCGACCGGGCCGGCGAGCAAAGCCTGAGAGACCGTGTGAAGGCCGTCGCAGTTGATTACCGAGGGGCGGTCCAGGCCAACCTCGACATGGTCGACGGCAACCTCAGCGGCCAGGCCGCGGATCGATGTGGTGACCTCGGCGACGGTTACGAACTCGCGGACATCGAGAACCTCGGATCGCGTGAGCAGCAGAACTGGTCGCCTTTTGCCGCCAACCTCCGCCAGCCAAACCTCGCCACGCCTCACGTCTCGCCCCAAGCTTCAGCTTCGGCCCAGAAGTCCCCCGCGCGTTCGGGGTGCCTTAGGTACGCGTCTCGGTCCGACCGCTCCAGAGCGGCGCGCACGGCGTCAGCGACTCCCTGGCGTGCTGCTGCGGAGATGTTGACGCCAAGCTGACGAGCCCGCTCAGCCAACTCCTCGTCGAGCGTGAACGTGGTTCTGGATGAAGCCATACTTAAATGCTATCAGTTGATGATGGCAATTGATGTTGACATTGGCGCCCGGGGAGACCAAGCGGCCACTCCAGGACGGGCCCTTCGGAGCAAGGTCCTAATTGTGAGATCCCGCCGGGGTGAAGGACCGCGGTTGGGGTTGCCAGGTGGAACTGCGCTTGCCGGCGCAACCGCAAGGCCGCGTTGACCAGCCGGCGCCTCGCCGGTCCGAACCTCGACCGCGAGGTCCACCCGCGTTGCTGCTTCGACGCGTCGGGCGTTCGGCCGACCGGCTTCGGAGGCGTCCGCTCGCAAGAGCACTGGGCCTCTGCGGCTACGAGTCGGAACCGCCGAATCGTTGCTCGCCAGTCGGCTGGGCTGCGACGGAACGATGTGTGTAGAAGAAGTGGTGGGAGTAGTGCCTGGAGTGATGGAGGAGCCGGGGTCCTGTGGCTGGCGCTAGTGGCCGAGACTACTGCGAGATCCAAGTACAGGTTCCTGGTTTTCCGCTGCTTGGAGAGAGGAAGGCGGAGCCCGAGCCCAGCTGCTCGAGCGATCGTTGCGAGAAGAGAGCACGGCGATAGGCGGGGTAGTCCCCGACCGGACCTGCTTCTCGGGGCTCGGTGCGCGAGCCGGTCTAGCGCGACACGCGGTACCGGAGGTAGACGACTTTCGAGGTGAATGTGCGGGTCTCGACAAGTTCGAGATCCTGCCGGCGCCCGCGCTGGGGAAAAACGGAATGCCACCGCCGACCAGCACCGGGTAGACCCTGGCCCGGTACTCATCGACCAGGCCCAGTGCGGCCGCCTCGGCGGCAAGGGTGGCGCTGCCGATGGCGATGTTGCCTTGGGTGGTTTCGGCTCGCATCCTCTCGACCTCGTCCGCGAGGCCACCGGAGGCCAGCCGGGCATTTCCCTGTACCGCCGACTGGGTGGTGGAGAACACCACCTTGGGGAGCGCTTTCCAGATTTCGGCCCACTCCCTCATCGAGTCGTCGATCGATGGATCCTGATCGGCGGATTCCCAGTACAGCATCGTCTCGTACAGCCGCCGACCCAAAAGGTGGACGCCCACCTCTCGTATCTCGTCGGTGACGAAGCGGAACACCTCGTCGTCGGGCGCCGTCCAGCCAAAGGCGCCGTCCGGTCCGGCGATGTAGCCGTCCAGTGACACGCCCATCGAATAGGTCACGCTGCGCATAAACAGTCCTCGTTAGTAGCGGGTTCGAGAGTCTTGTCGCCAGCGGCCACAGGACTCGTTTCGGTCCCAAGGACGAGGCAAACGCGGCCGGTTGTGTCAAGAGCCGCCATGACCCTTGCGTACTCCGTTCTTGTCGACCCTCCGGTTCCGATGATATTGCCATCCGGCCCGTCCGTTGGTGAATCGCACACCCCTCAGGCGTCGGCATCCTTGTCCGCCTCGGCCTCACGGGCCGGTGGGCCACGCTGGGACGCAATGGAACCCATTCATCTCCGAATCGCCGGGCAGCACCCCATCCCGATTCCAGACCTCCTTACATAGCCGCAGAGTCCGTGCACGCCTTCACCGCTCCTTGACCGAGTAGGCGAGAGTGAGCTGGGTCCCCGGGTAGCAGGTCTTGGTGGCGGTCAGGTCCTGGCAGAGCCTGGCGATGGCCGCGGTGCGTCGTGGTGCGGAGAGCGGGTCGAGCCGCACGTGGAGCTCGCCTCCGACGACCTCGAGATCGCCCGGGGCACCGAACGCCTCGCGCAGCAGGCTGCGTGCCTCGTCCTCTGCTCGGGCATAGTGGGGAGCGAGCAGGCGGGCGAGGGCAGACTCCGCGTTGTAGCTGGCCATGCGGACCGCATCGTGGATACGCTTGC
>JAJZLQ010000154.1 GCA_021850605.1 Actinomycetes bacterium | reverse complement strand
GATGCGCGAGATGAGGTCCTTGTGCCGAGGCTTGTCCAGCACTATCACCTCAAGTTCGTCGACACGCTTTTCAAGCGCCTTGGCCAGCATCTCGAGATTCGTCTCGATAGGGCTCTCGATCGAGAGGGCGCCCTTGGCCTGTGCGCCCACCACGATCTTGTCCATGTAGAAGCCGGGCACAAAGGTGAAGTTGCCGGCAGGCGCGGCGGCGATTACGGAAACCGCCCCGGGCTGACCCTTGGCAACATAGTTGGTGCCTTCCAACGGATCGACGGCTATGTCAAACGGGGTAGCGGACCCCGAACCAAGCTGCTCCCCACGGAAAAGCATCGGGGCTTCGTCCTTCTCGCCCTCGCCGATCACGACACGAAGGGAAACAGGCGCCGTACGCAGCGCGTTGCGCATAGCCTCGACGGCCAGGTGGTCGGCCCGCTTCCGGTCGCCACGGCCGATCTCCGAGACGCACGCACGCGCTGCCTGGGTGCATGCCGCCACCATCGATCGCTCCAACACCAGTTCGGCATTGAGATAACTAACGTCAGCAGAAGCCGGCGCGCGCCTCGCGATGGTTTCGGCGATGCGCCCCGCGACTTGCTGCGGAGTGAAGCCGAAGTGGGCCTGCACGTCGGGACCCTTGCCCGATGCGCCGAAACTCCTCATTGCCACGATGTCATCGGTGGAGTCGACAAGCGATTCCCATCCCAGCGGGCTCAGGGCCTCAACGACCACCGTCGGGAGTCCGGAGGTTATCGACTGCAGCTTGCCCTTGGTTGCCTCCAGAAAACGCTCGCGCCACAGTACCGAGATCACGCGCGCAGAGGTGCCCCGCGACTCGGCCAAGTGCTTGGCGGCGTCGATTGCGAGCGAAACCTCCGACCCGGTGGCAAAAATGACCGCCTTGGGATCCTCCGGATCCCATACCACCTGCGCACCAAGCTCGGTAACCCAGGAGGGGTCGCGCGACTCGGTCACAATGGGAAGCGCCTGCCGGGTAAAGATGAGCGCAGAGGGCATGGAGCCGTCGCCCAGCGCCACGCTCCAGGCGGCAATTGTCTCATTACCGTCCGCCGGGCGCATTACCCGCAGGCCGGGAATGGCACGTAGTGCGGCGACCTGCTCGACCGGCTGATGGGTCGGGCCATCCTCGCCTACCGCGATGCTGTCATGGGTAAAGACAAAGGCGACGGGAAGCTTCATCATCGCCGCCAGGCGGATCGCCGGACGCGAGTAGTCCGCAAAGACAAGGAATGTCGACCCGAACGGAACGAATCCTCCGTGAAGCGCTATCCCGTTAAGGATCGCCGACATTCCGTGCTCGCGGATCCCGAAGTGGATTAATCTCCCGCTGAAGTCCCCGGGGCGCACCGCGGGCAGGTCGAGATTGGTTCCGGTCGACTCGCCCAAGTCCGCCGTTCCGCCGATGAATCCAGGCAGGAGGTCTAGAAGCTGACCCAGAACCTCCTTGGAGCTGACCCGCGTGGCGACCTTGCGGTCCGGCGCGAATGGGGCCAGCGCTCCCGCGATCTCCCCCGCCGAGGGGATCGTGGCGGTGAAGAGCGATGCCACCTCGGGTCCAGCGGCGTCGAAGCGCTTCTGCCATTCGCCGGCCATGGCGTCGCCGGCGGCAGCAGCCTCGGCAAAGCGCGCGTAGACGTCGCCTGGGATCTCGAACGGAGGGTACTCCCAGCCGAAGAACGCGCGCGTTGCGGCCATCTCCTCAGCCCCGAGTGGGGATCCGTGCACCGAGGACTTGCCGGCCTTGTTGGGCGCGCCATAACCGATCACGGTCTTGAGCTCGATCAAGGTGGGCGCTTCGGTGTGCGCCTTGCCCTCTTCCAGCGCAGCGGTGATGGCGTCTACGTCCTGGGCATCCTCGACCAGCAGGGTGTGCCAGCCGTAACTCGCGAATCTGGCCCGGGCATCGTCGGAACAGGAAAGCGAGGTGCTTCCGTCGATGGTGATGTCATTGGAGTCGAAGACAACCACCAGGCGCCCCAGGCCCAGGTGGCCCGCTAGGGATGCCGCCTCGTGTGAAATGCCCTCCATGAGGTCGCCGTCGGAGACGAAGACAAAGGTGTTATGAGAGACGAGATCGCCATGTCCGAGTTCCTCCGCACGGCTGCGCAGCATCTCCTCCGCCAGCGCCATCCCGACCGCAGTCGAGATGCCCTGGCCCAGGGGTCCGGTGGTGGTCTCGACACCAACGGTGTGCCCGTGCTCGGGATGGCCGGGGGTAAGCGACCCTAGCTGCCTGAAAGAACGCAGGTCATCGATGGTGAGACCGTAGCCAAACAGGTGCAGCATCGAGTAGAGCAGCGCGGATCCGTGGCCCGCCGAAAGTACGAACCGATCCCGTCCGGGCCACTGCGGATTCGCCGGGCTGTGCCGGAGGACCCGCGTGAAGAGGGCGTATGCGGCCGGCGCAAGGCCGAGCGGCAGGCCGGGATGCCCGGCATTGGCCGCCTCGACCTGGTCCACCGAGAGCATGCGGATCGCAGTCACGCACTTGTTGTCCATCTCAGTCGCCATACTTGAACTCCTTGCCTATTGGCCTGCGGCCGCGGCCGCGATTGAACGAATCTCCGAAACAGCGGCCTCGAGGCCGCCGGGGTGCCGGAAGAGAGCCGAACCAGCGACGAGTGCTCTTGCGCCCGCAGCGGCCGCACCGGCCACGGTGGAGGCGGATATCCCGCCATCCACCTCGATCTCGATCTGATTCGGTACGCTCTCGGCCAGTTCGCAGGCCTGGCGCACCTTTCTCTCCATGCCGGCGATATAGGCCTGGCCCCCAAAACCGGGGTTCACCGTCATCACCAGGATCAGGTCGCACAGGTCGGCGACGTTTTCCACCGCCTCGATAGGAGTCGCGGGGTTGAGTGCGACGCCGGCCTTGGCACCCGCCTCCTTGACCCTGGCCAAGGTACGATGCAGGTGTCGCGTCGACTCCGCATGCACTATCAATAGCTCGCACCCGGAGGCAACATAGCGCTCAATGTACTGGTCAGGCTCGACAATCATCAGATGCGCCTCGAATGGGAGCGAGGTCACCTGGCGGGTGGAAGCGATGATGTCGGGGCCGAAAGTGAGGTTAGGCACGAAGACTCCGTCCATCACATCCCACTGGATGCGATCCACGCCCGCCTTCTCCAGATCCACCACAGCATTGCCGAGCTGGGAGAAGTCTACGGGCAGCACCGAGGGGATAATCGAGATATCCTGTTTAGTGCCCATATTCGGCCTCCCTCGATCCCTGCCGTCGGACCGACAACCAAGGTCCCGCCGACAGCTATTCCGTGTATATAAGACCCTATGGCGGGACGCGCCGGTCTCTATTCCCCCATCCATGGGATTGGCACTCACCTGCCCGGGAGCATCCGTGATGCGGGGCCCCCGCAGGCCGCTTATTCTTTGCAGCGAGCGAGTGACGACGCCACACCGCGGCGGTGGCGGGGGAAATAGGATCAAAGAGATGGCGCCCACCAGCGACACAGACGTAGTTCAGAAAATGCCGTTGTCGGTCCTTCTCGTCGACGACCAGGAGATAATCCTGGACGGAATCTCCACGATGATGCGGCGCTTCGAGTCCCAGGTCAAGATCGTGGGCAGGCTGAAGAACGCCAAGGCCGCGCTGGCCTTCGCCGAGGAAAGCCCCGTCGACGTCGTCATCACCGATATCAGGTTGCGCAACGAGAGCGGCATCGATCTGTGCCGGGACTTCGCAACACGATTCCCGGACGTTGCCGTAGTGATGCTCACCGTCTACGACGACGAGCAGTACCTCTTCCAAGCCCTGAGAGCGGGGGCTAAAGGGTTCCTCCTGAAGCAAATTAGCGCCGCTGAACTGCTCGAGCAGCTCCTGCGCGTCGCAAACGGCGACATCGTGGTCGACCCTCACCTTGCCGGACGTGTAGCGCTTTCAGCCGCACGGCTGCACTCGGGCGAGTTCTGGCCGGGAGCACACCTGGGGTTGACCCAGCGCGAGTCGGAAGTGCTCGACCTGGTGACCAAGGGGCACTCCAACAAGGCAATCGCCGCCCGCCTCTATCTCGGCGAAGAAACCGTTAAGACTCACCTCAGCGCGATCTACCGCAAGCTTGGTGTTCGTGACCGCACCTCGGCCGTCGCCCTTGCCATGCGCGAGGCAATCTTCAGATAGGAGCACCCTTGACCGCCTCCGAGCCAACCGCAGGCGACCGCTTCGGGCACGACCTTCTCAGGAACGTGCTGGATGCAATTAGCTCGGTAACCGAGCTTGACGCACTCGCCGACATGGTCGCCAAGCTGGTCACCGACGCAGTCGGCGCCGATGTTTGCTTCGTTCACCTGGTCGAGGAGCCAAGCACCCACCTCGGCCTCATCGGAGCTACACCCCCCTACAACCAGCATCGAGGCAAGATCAGGCTGGCGGTCGGGGACGGAATCGCGGGGTGGGTCGCCCAGGCCAAAACCCCGGTGATGGTTCCGGACAAGTGGAAGGACACGCGCTATCGCTACATGCCGGAACTCGGTGGCGAGAACTTTGCTTATCTGATTTCAGTGCCGATGATGCGCCCCCAAAACAAGGTTGTGGGAGTGCTGAATGTGCACTGGAAGGTCCCCCCAACCGACCCCGAGGAGGTAATGCGGGAGCTGCAGTACGTGGCCAACCTTTTCGCGGCCAACGTCGAGCTCGCGGCACTGGTGGAGGCCCTGGAGCGCCGCGAGAAACAGCTCGAGGAGTTCGCCACCAACGTGATCAATGCCCAGGAACTGGAGCGCAAGAGGATCGCCGGAGACATCCACGACGGCCTGGGACAACTTCTGCACTCGACTCTCTACCACCTGGACGCCGCAACCTATCCGGAGGACCTGGATTCTGCCCGGGAGGAGATCGGAGTCGCCAAGGAACTCCTGGAGCGGGCCATCTCGGAGGTGAAGAGTACCATCTCGCGCCTCAGGCCACGGATCCTCGACGACCTCGGTCTTCTCCCGGGATTGGCCAGCCTGGCCGCCTCGGTGGGACGCCCCGAAGTCGCCACCGAACTACCCGAAGCCCTCGAGCACCAACTCCCGAGTGCAACCGAGACCGCCGTTTACAGGATCGCCCAGGAAGCTCTGGCCAATATCCAGAAGCATTCCGGGGCGACCTGGGCATCGATCAAAGTGTGGGAGGACCCCCAGCCCGATGCGGTACTGCACCTGGTGATCACCGATGACGGGGACGGCATCGAACCGGAGCGTGGGGAAGGCCTCGGAATGGTCGGCATGCAGGAAAGAGCCGAGCTAATCGGTGCCAAGCTCGACATATACTCACGTCGCGGGCATGGCACAAGGGTCCACCTCCGCCTGCCGCTCTGACGCAGCCACGACGTTCGCTTTGCGACGACGTTAAAAGCGAAGGGCCCTCCCCGCGGGGAGGGCCCTTCGCTTTTGTCCTTATCAGACGCGGACGCTCGAAGCCGAGAAGTTGGCGCTGGCTCGGTCGGCCAGGGCGGCCTGGGCCGCCGCCACATCATTGCGCTTGGTGGCCCAGGAATTCATCGCTGCATCCTGAAGCGCACGGCCGTAGGAGAACGTAACCGGCCAAGGCAGTGGCCCCAGCTCGTTCATGAGGGCGAGGTGCTCGGTGGCCTCATGGTCGTTCTGGCCCCCGGAGAGCAGGGCGATACCTGCAACCGCCGCTGGCACCGTATTGCGATAGCACTCCACCGATGCCGCCGCGACCTCCTTGCGCGAAGCGCGCTCGGCGGCGCCCTTGCCTGAGATCACCATGGAAGGCTTGAGCACCATCTGGTCGAGCGCCACCTCCTGATTCCATAGCTCGGCGAAGACCGCGTTCAAGGTGGTCGAGGTGACCTCGAACGAGCGCTCGAGCGAATGGTTGCCGTCCATGAGGACTTCCGGCTCGACGATGGGGACGATCCCTTCCGCCTGGCAAATACGCGCGTAGCGTGCGAGGGCATGCGCGTTGGCCAGGATGCATGCACGGCTGGGAAGGGCTCCCTCTTCGATCTTGATCACGGCGCGCCACTTGGCAAAGGTGCCGCCCAGGGAACGGTATTCGGCCAGGCGGCCGGCCAGGCCGTCGAGGCCCTCGGTCACCGTCTCGGCAGGCCGGCCGGCCATTGGCTTCGCGCCGGTGTCCACCTTTATCCCGGGCAGCATGCCGTTGGCCGATAGGAACTCCGGAACCGTCGCACCATTGGACAGGCGCTGGCGGAAGGTCTCGTCGTAAAGAATGACGCCGGAGATCCAATCCGACAGGCCGGGCGTGGTGAAGAGCATCTCCCTCCAGGCCAGCCTGGTGTCCGCCGTCGACTCCAGCCCCAGCGCATCAAAACGCTTGGTGAGGGTGGGACTGCTCTCATCCGCCGCCAGCAGGCCCCGGCCACCGGAGACCATAGTCCTGGCGACTTCTCTCAGCTCGTTTGCGTAACTCAACTCGACCCCCGTCGTGCTCGGGGCATGGCCACATCGGCCACGCATGGGCTCGACACCGAAACTAAGGCGCGGCCCGCAGCGACCTATTCACCTATCCGGGGGAATCTCGGGATGAGAGAGCGATCTGGCCAATGGAGGCGAGGTGCCCTATGAAAGCCTGGACGGCTGCATCGCGCTCGTGGCCGGAACGCACCACCAGATGCCACTGTTTGCTGATCGGCAACCCCGGCATCTCGATCCTGTTCACCTCGAACTCGAGGCCGGTTCCGATCAGCGAGTCCAGTGACACCACGGCAACGCCGATGCCAAGGCTGGCCGCCTGCAGGATTGCCACGTTGGACCCAATGGTCATGGTGGGCACCTCGAAGCCGGAGGCCGCGAGAACTTCTAGTGCCGACTGCCTGCTTCCAGATCCCTCTTCCCTCAACAGCCAAGTGGAAGCCGCCGGATCGGGCTCCTTCCCCGAGGCCGACCCCACCAGCACCAAGGAGTGCTCGCGCGTGGCGACGGTGGTGAAGAGGGCGTTGCTCCGTGGCCGGCCGGCAATTACGATATCGACCTTGTGCGAGGCGAGGAGGTCGAAGACGCGATCGCGATTGCCAACTTCCAGCGCGATATCGTACTCCGGCATGGCGGCGAGGAAGCCGCCGATCCAGTGCGGCAACAGGAACTCTCCAACGGTGGTCACCGCCCCAATGCGCAGGCTGCGGCGCGTCCGCTTGCCGGCCTCCTTGGCAACGCGTGCGGCGTCCTCGAGAAGGCCGATCACCTCGACCGCCTTTCCATATAACGCCATGCCGGCGTCGGTTATGGCGATGTTGCGTCCATCTCGAACCACAAGGTTGACTCCGAGTTCCGCCTGCAGCGACGCCAGTGCCGAGGAAACCGCGGCCTGCGAGACGAAAAGTGAGTCAGCGGCTCTCGAAACCGAGCGATTTGCCACAACGGCGATAAAGGTTCGCAGCTGCCCCGGCGTCACAGCCGGCCTCCCCAGTAAGGCTGCCACCCTCTCATGCATCCCCCCTCTTTTTTGATCCAGTGCTACCCCGGCGGCTTCTGCAGCCCCTGCGCAGCACTACTCATAATGTTTACCTTATCAAACTTCCCATAAGTCCTAAGTTTTTCCCATTGGATTTAGGCCGCCCCGCGCTTATCCTCAACTGTGGTTGCGCGGTAGCGCCGCGAAACCTAAAGCCGCTTCGCGGCAGTGGGCAAAGCCCGGCTCGCGTAGCCAACCGGTGGCAATCGCCCTTAGGTGCAGTTCGTCCTCGCAAAGAGGGTAACACCGCCAAAGGGACGGTCCCGCCAGGTAAGAGGGGAGTTCAAATTGAACAGCAACGGTTCAGGTCAGATTACGGATGCCGCCGAGAGGTACAAGTCCGGCGTCATTCCCTACAAGAAGATGGGCTACTGGGACGCCGACTATCAGCCGAAGGAGACTGACATCATCGCGCTGTTCCGCCTGACGCCCCAGCCTGGCGTCGATCCCGACGAGGCAGCAGCCGCAGTCGCCGGTGAGTCCTCTACGGCGACCTGGACGGTGGTCTGGACCGACCGCCTCACCGCCGCAGAACTCTACCGGGCCAAGGCCTATAGAGTCGACCTGGTTCCCAACACCGGACCCGGAACCAACAACGAGGCCCAGTACTTTGCCTACATCGCCTATGACCTCGACCTCTTTGAGGAAGGATCGATAGCGAACCTGACCGCCTCCATCATTGGCAACGTCTTCGGGTTCAAGGCGGTCAAGGCACTCCGCCTCGAGGACATGCGAATTCCGGTCGCCTACCTGAAGACTTTCCAGGGGCCGGCCACTGGCATCATCGTGGAGCGCGAGCGCCTGGACAAATTCGGCCGGCCGATTCTCGGAGCCACCGTCAAGCCAAAGCTCGGCCTCTCCGGCCGCAACTACGGCCGCGTGGTCTACGAGGCGCTCAAAGGCGGCCTGGACTTTACCAAGGACGACGAAAACATCAACTCCCAGCCATTCATGCACTGGCGTGACCGCTACCTCTACTCCATGGAGGCCGTCAACCGCGCGTCGGCCACCACCGGTGAAGTGAAGGGCCATTACCTCAACGTGACCGCCGGGACCATGGAGGCGATGTACGAGCGTGCCGAGTTCGCCAAGTCGCTGGGTTCGGTGATCGTAATGATCGACCTGGTGATTGGCTACACCGCCATCCAGTCGATGGCCAAGTGGGCTCGGGACAACTCCATGATCCTGCACCTGCACCGTGCCGGCCACGGTACCTACACCCGCCAGAAAAACCATGGCATCAACTTCCGGGTGATCTCCAAGTGGATGCGCATGGCCGGCGTCGACCACATCCATGCAGGAACCGTCGTCGGCAAGCTCGAGGGCGACCCCAACATGGTGCAGGGCTTCTACGACATCCTGCGCGAACCGTACAACGCGATGAACCTGGAGCGCGGCATCTTCTTCGATCAGCCGTGGGCGTCCTTGAAGAAGGTCATGCCGGTAGCCTCGGGCGGGATCCACGCCGGCCAGATGCACCAGCTGCTCCACTACCTGGGCGAGGACGTCGTTCTGCAGTTCGGCGGAGGCACCATCGGCCACCCAATGGGAGTCCAGGCTGGTGCGACCGCGAACCGCGTCGCTCTGGAGGCGATGATCATGGCGCGCAACGAAGGGCGCGACTTCCTGAGCGAGGGTCCGAAGATTCTGGACGAGGCGGCCAAGACGTGCTCACCACTCCGCGCGGCACTTGACACCTGGAAGGACATCACCTTCAACTACGCCTCTACCGACACTCCGGACTTCGTCCCCACCACCACCGGCAGCATCTAAGAAAGAGAGAGCTGAGAGAGATGATCACCAACCCGACCGGAAGGCTGACCCAGGGGCAGTTCTCCTTTCTGCCCGACCTGACCGACGAGCAGATTTCCGCTCAGATCAAGTGGGCTCTTGCCCATGACTGGGCGGTCAGCATCGAATACACCGACGATCCCCACCCGCGCAACACGTATTGGGAGATGTTCGGGCTGCCGATGTTCGATCTGAAGGATCCGGCCGCGATCCTGATGGAGGTCAACGAAGCCCGCAAGACCTTCCCGAATCACTACATTCGGGTGATGGCCTTCAACTCGACCCGAGGCGTCGAGAGCCCGGCGATGAGCTTCATCGTCAACCGCCCCGCCAACGAACCCGGCTTCGGCCTCGTGCGCGCAGAGGGGCCTGGCCGCGAGATCCGTTACAGCTTCCACAGCTACGCCACCGACAAACCGGAAAGCGAACGCTACTAAGCAGCGGGCCCGCAAGACCAGAGCGGACGCGGCGCCCGAGGGCGCCGCGTCCTATTTGTATCAACTTTTCGTCGAGAGGGCTGGAAAGAAATGAGCGACGCAGAGAACACGCCGTCCGATGTCAATGAAGTGGACATCGACGCCGTCTATAAGGAATCCGCGATCCAGGACGTGCTCGATCGCCTGGACGCCGAGCTGGTTGGCCTCGTCCCCGTCAAGACGCGCATTCGCGAGATTGCGGCACTGCTGCTAGTCGACAAGCTTCGCCGCCAGCTGGACCTTACCGCCGGTAACCCTTCGATGCACATGTCCTTCACCGGCAACCCCGGCACGGGCAAAACCACGGTCGCCATGCGAATGGCCGATATCCTGCACCGCTTGGGCTACGTGCGCCAGGGACACCTCGTTGCTGTCACCCGTGACGACCTGGTCGGACAGTACATCGGACACACCGCGCCCAAGACCCGCGAGGTGCTGAAGAAGGCGATGGGTGGAGTCCTCTTCATCGACGAGGCCTACTACCTCTACAAGCCGGAGAACGAGCGCGACTACGGCGCCGAATCGATCGAAATCCTTCTGCAGGTCATGGAAAACCAGCGCGACGACCTAGTCGTCATACTCGCTGGTTACAAGGACCGAATGGACAAGTTCTTCGAGTCCAACCCCGGAATGTCCTCCCGCATCGCGCACCACATCGACTTCCCGAACTACAACCCGGACGAACTGGTTCAGATCGCCAAACTAATGCTGGCGGAATCCAACTACCGGATGAGCGCCGAGGCCGAGGAGGTCTTTTCCGAGTACGTCAAGAAGCGCATGGAAATGCCCAACTTCGCCAACGCACGCTCAATACGCAACGCGCTCGACCGGGCACGCCTCCGTCAGGCCAACCGCCTCTTCAACTCGCGTGGGCGCATGCTTACAAAGGTCGACCTCATGACCATCGAGGCCGAGGATTTGCTCAAGAGCCGCATCTTCGCCCAGGGTACCGACGAGAGTACCCAGGACGACGACGAGTAAGCCTGGTCATCCAAGCTTCCAGACATACGGCCCGATGAGCTTGCTCACCTCGTCGGGCCCGAAGCTCCCCTTGGGATAGCTGATCGGAAGTGGTGGGTCGTTGAGTAATGGAGCCGACGCCTCCCATAGCTTCTCGATGCCCTCCGCCGCATTGAAAAGGGTCCGATCACCCAGCAATGCGTCGTGCAGAAGGCGTTCGTAGGCAGCCAACTCGTAGCGTACATTGAAGCTCTCGGCATAGTTGAAGCTGAGTACGGCCGGTGCCACGTCCATGGTTGCCCCGGGGGTTTTGGCCAGGAATCCAACCTCGATGGAGCCCGGATCACCCAGGTCCAGGACGAGCTGGTTGCATGCGCCTCCACCCGCCGGCAAAGCAGCGCCCTCGAAACGATCCAGATCCGGCACGTGAAAGCCAAGGGTGGCCACCGACTTCGACGCTCCCATTGCTTTGCCGGTGCGCAAGTAAAACGGCACACCGGACCAGCGGTCGTTGTCGATCCAGACCCTGGCCGCAACCAGAGTTTCCGTCCTCGAATCAGCCGCTACACCCGGCTCGGTCAAATACCCTTCGTACTGCCCAAAGACAACGTCGTCCTTGGTCAGCGGCCGAATCGCACCGAAGACCTCGTTTTTGGCGGCATTGAGGCTTCGGGAGTCAAGACGGGCAGGCGGCTCCATCGCCAGGAAGCCGAGCACCTGTAGCAGGTGGGTGACGATCATGTCCCGGTAGGCACCGGTCTCTTCGTAAAACGCTCCGCGACCCTCGATCGTGAGTGTCTCAGGTACGTCAAGCTGGACATACTCCAGGAAGGAGCGGTTCCAGGCCGGCTCGAAGATGCCGTTTGCGAATCGCAGTGCAAGGATGTTCTGCACCGCCTCCTTCCCGAGGAAGTGATCGATCCGGTAAACCTCATCCTCCGAAAAGACGCGGTGAATGGCCTGATTCAGCTCCTTGGCGCTCTTTAGGTCGTAACCGAACGGCTTCTCGATGATCAGCCGTGCTCCTTTGGAAAGGCCCGCCTTCCCTAGAGCGGCGATTACGGGCACGAACGCCGGCGGCGGCACCGCTAAGTAAAAGATGACCGTTTCAGCACCGGTCTCCTTCTTCGCGGCCTCGACCGCCGAGGCAAGCCCGGAGAAGTCCGGCGTGGACGCGGAGCAGTACGAGAGTCTCTTGGCGAAGCCATCGAAGTCGGCCCCCACGCCCTCTTGCCGGCCGAAGGTGGCGACCGAGGAGCGCACCATCTCGGCGAAGCCGTCCGGGTCCATTCCTACTTGCGCCGGAGCACTTCCTAGGATACGGAAGTCCTTCGGCATCAAACCCCCGCGATAGAGGTGGTAGAGCCCGGGGATCAGCTTGCGCTTGGCCAGGTCGCCACTCGCCCCGAAAAGCACCATTACCGCCGGGTCGGGACGCAACCCCTCTTGCTCTTGCCTGGTCGACTCCGTCATTCGTCCTCCTATTCCGCTGCGGACGATCCGCCCGAATCACGCCTACTCGGCAAGCGGCGGCAGCCCCTCCCGCAAATCAGGAACCACCCAGTCAGCGCCCGAGCGCTGAAGCTGTTCGATGTTGTACTTGTGGCTCGCCACCGCTACGCACTCGATACCGGCGGCGTGGGCCGCCTCAACGTCATTGGGTGTGTCACCGACCGCCAGAAACCGCTCCGGAGGCACCGGCTTGCCGAACACGACCGAACCACGCCGCATGGCGGTTCTTGTCACCTCGACCCGGTCGGCGGAGTCGGATCCGTACCCGCCGAATGAGAAGTAGCGATTCAGCCCGGCACGGGCCAGTTTGACGTGGGCCGCCGCCTCCAGGTTGCCGGTCACCAGACCAAGCACGTAACCCTGAGCCACCAGGCGAGGGAGCAACTCCTCCACCCCCGGGAGGACGTGATAGCCGCTCGACTCTGCGACGGTCATGGTAAGAAAGTGCATGCGCCTCTCCAGCAGGCGCGCGAACTCCGACGGGCTTGGGCCGCGCCCCATCACCGCCTCAAAGGTTCTACGGCCGACCTCTGGGTCGGTCATCCCGGTATCGCTGTAGCGGGATATGTCGGCCCGAACGTCCCAAAGGTCCGCAAATGCGAGCTCCCATGAACGCGCACCGGCTCCATCGGTGACGATCAACGTTCCGTCGATGTCGAAAAGTACCGCCTGGCGTGGGCCGCGCCCTCTGGTTGCAGTTGGAGCCTTCAAATTAGGGTCTGCTTTAGGCTCGGCGGGGAAGTCCCCTAGCGTCTGAGTCATCCATCCCTCCTTTCAGGCCAACTTGCCCACTCACCGGCGGGCGGCGGGACGGGGTTGGTGGGGATCGAATGTTTTAGAGCCTATTGCGACCCTGGGGTCCTTTAATTATCACCCCAGCTCAAACGGGTATTCACATCACAAGATGGCCATGTCGCGCGATGAGCGGTTGAGGCTGACGGCGTGATGCTCTCCGGTAACGCAGACGTCCTCGATGCGCGCGCCAAACTGGCCAGGGAGGTAAATTCCCGGCTCGATGGAGAAGGCGGCATGTGGCCCCAGGGCTCGCGCGTTGCCGGATGCCACGTATGGCTCTTCGTGCTCCTCAAGACCGATCCCATGGCCGGTTCTATGGATAAAGTAGCGGCCGAACCCGGCAGCCTCAATGGCATCCCGGGCAACCGCGTCCAATGCTGCGCCGGTGATCGAACTGCTTGCCTCGTGCCGAGCCGCGGCCTGCGCGACGTGCAGGGCATGATAAAGCTCCACGAAACCCTGAGGAATCTGGTCGATGACCACCGTCCGGGTGGTGTCCGAACAGTAGCCGGGCTCCTCACCCAGCGAGTAGACGCCACCGAAGTCGAGCACGACGGGATCGCCTCCGGAGATCACCCGGGCCCCGGGCTCGTGATGCGGGGAGGCGGAATTCGGGCCGGATCCCACAATGGCGAAGTTGACTCGCTGAAGCCCTCGGGCAAGCAGGCGCGCGGAGATATCGGCCGCAACCTCCTTCTCCTCTCTGCCGGCCAACCGAAGATCCCCGGCCAGGATCTCCTCGGCAACCAGGTCGGTGATGTGAGCCGCCCTCGCCAGCAGCAGGAGTTCGACGGCATCTTTCTGGCCCCTCAGCCCCGCTAGGAGCGTCGAGGCCGCGGAGTACCTCGCACGGGGCGTGCGGCTCTGAATCTCGAGCAGGGCGCTCGCCCACATCCGATCGGAGACCGCCACCGATCCGGCCTTGCCGATCAACTGCGCAACCGTGTCATATGGGTCGGAGCCCTCCGCCCATGGTCGCAGGCTGAAAAGCTCATCGTCAGGACGGACGCGGGGCGCCTCGAGTTCGGGTACCAGTAAAACCGGCGCCGTTCCCCTCGCCACCACTAGGGCGGTCAATCTCTCGAGCGGCATCGCCTCATAGCCTGTGAGCCAGGGGAGGTCGGCACCGAGCGATAGAACCAGGCAGTCGGTCCCCGTCTCCTCCAGCGCGCGCTGCACGCCTTCCAGCCGAGCTGCACGCGCCGCCCGGAAGTCGCGCTCGCTCAGAGCACTGACACGGGAAACAACCTCTTGCGCATCGGCAAGCAGATCAATCGATGGCAGTGGATCCTTCACGTTCAGCCACCCTAGCAGCGCAATACCCGCTGAGCCGGGGCCGCTCAGGCGATTCGAGCCCGCCGGAAGCCAAAGAGCCGAACCGAATTTCCTACCACGAAGACGGATGAGAAGGCCATGGCGGTGCCTGCCACCACCGGATTGACAAGTCCGAAGGCGGCCAGTGGAATTGCCGCGGTGTTGTAGGCAAATGCCCAGAACAGGTTCCCACGGATCGTGCCCAGGGTTCGGCGCGCTATTCGTATTGCGTCCACGACGCCGGCGACACCGCCGCCGAAGACCGTGAGGTCCGAGGCCTCCTTGGCGACGTCAGTTCCACCTCCGACCGAGATGCCCAGCGTCGCCTTGGCAAGTGCTGCTGCATCATTGATGCCGTCTCCGACCATGGCCACGCACCTCCCTTGCCGGAGCAGATCGTCGACGACCTGCCCCTTGCCTTCCGGCGTGACTTCGGCGATCACGCGGTCGACCCCCAGCTCCCGTCCTACCGCATCAGCGGCCTGACGCGAGTCGCCGGTGAGAAGTATCACCTGGGCACCCAAGCGCTTGAGCGCGTCTATGGCTGCACCGGAGTCCGTCCGGATCTGATCGGCAATCTCGAAAACTCCCCGCACCTGGCCATTCCAGCCGGCGTAGACCATCGAGACCGGACGCTCCGAGCCATCCAATGCCTCGACCAACTCCGAGGGAACGGCAAGACCGTTCGCCTGGCAATAGGACAGCCGTCCGACAATTACCGGCACTCCGGCAACCGCGGCCGAAACTCCCTGACCCGCCATCGACGCAGCCGACTCGGCCTCGGGCACCTGGACCTCGATCTCATCGGCATGGACCATAAGCGCAGCGGCCAGGGGATGGCGACTGCCCGCCTCAGCCGCCGCCGTCATGGCGGTCAGCTCCCCTTCAGTGGTGGACCCCGCGGTAATCACCCGGACAACCGACATGCGCCCGGTGGTTACCGTTCCGGTCTTGTCCAGCACCACTGTGTCGATCTTGCGTGCCGACTCGAGAACTTCCGGACCGCGGATGAGGATGCCGAGCTGGGCGGCACGTCCGGTTCCCACCAATAGGGCCATTGGCGTCGCAAGGCCCATGGCACAAGGGCATGCGATGATCAGCACCGCAACCGCAGCGGTGAAAGCTGCCTGCCCGCCGTCACCTGCGAAAAGACGAACTACTGCGGTCGCCAAGGCGAGCAGTATCACGACAGGAACGAAGACGGAGGAAATCCGGTCGACCAGATGCTGTACATCGGCTTTCTTTGCCTGAGCATCCGCCACGATCTTGGCCAGCTGGGCCATGGCGGTTTCGCTACCGACTCGGGTGGCCCGTACGACGAGGCGCCCATCGATGTTCACCGCTCCTCCGACGATCTCGTCGCCTTGGCCGACCCGGCGCGGCAACGACTCTCCCGTCAGGAGGGAGAAGTCCACGTTGGCCTCGCCGGATTCGACCAGGCCATCGGTCCCCACCTTCTCCCCTGCGCGAACGAGGAACCTGTCTCCGACCTTCAGCTCGCGCGAGAGTCGCAGCGTCTCGCGCCCGTCAGCGGCAAGCACCGTCACGGTGATGGAACCTCCGGAGGCCAGGTCCGATATGGCCGAGCCGGAACGCCGCTTTCCCTTGGCCTCGAGATAGCGGCCGAAGAGTATCACTGCCACCACGACCGATGCCGTCTCGAGGTAAATGTCGGGATGGAGGTGGCTGGTCGCACCGGTGAAGGAGAAGCTCATCCTGAAGCCCTGATCGCCAGCTTCGGTGAAGAACAGGGCGTAAATCGACCATCCGTAGGCCGCCAGCGACCCCATCGAAATCAAGGTGTCCATCGAGAACGACAAGTGTTTTAGGGAAGCCCAGGCCGCCTTGTGGAAAGGCAGTCCTCCCCAGAAGACGACTGGGCTGGCAAGGGCGAATGCGAGCCACTGCCAGTTGCGGAACTCGAGCTGTGGGATCATTGAAAGCAGGAGAACCGGGAGTGCGAGCGTGGCGGAGATGACCAGGCGGCGAAGCAGCTCCGTGGCGTGATCATGCGCATGGGCCGAACCGGTGGGATTTCCCTCATCCGGCTCAGCCTTCACCAGCTCAGCGCCGTAGCCTATGGCGGTGACGGCGGCCAGCATGTCCTCGGTGCTCACTTGCGCCGGATCGAAGGTGACACTGGCCTTTTCGGTGGCGAAGTTAACCGTGGCGCTGGCACCGGGCAGCTTGTTCAGCTTCTTCTCGATCCTGGCCGCGCAGCTTGCACACGTCATGCCCTCCAGGTCCAGCTCGACCTGATCAAGGTTCACCAGTCCCCTTGCATCCCCAAGCTCTGCTGTCGACTTGACCTCGGCCATGACCCGGCCTACTCGCTAACGACGAGCGCCTCGTAACCCGCTTCGTCAACCGCGGCGACGATCGCCGCGTCGTCCAGGGCGTCTCCGTTTATGGTCACCAGCTTGGTGTCAAGGTTTACGTCAAAGTCCGTGATCCCGGGAACCTGAGCAAGCTCGTCCGAGACGGCCTTGACGCAGTGCTGGCAAGTCATACCGTCGACGCGAAAAATCTTGGTTGCCATTTGCCTCTCCTAATCCGATTCTACCCTACCCCCCTAGAGTATAGTATTAACTGACATGGAGCAAAGCCAGCAACACAACGGAGCCCCAAAGGAGCAGGAGAGCGAACACGCCGGCGAATCCGAGGGCCATGTGGAACGTGGCTATACATCCTCCAAGGACGACCTGCTCTCGAGACTTGCCAAGATCGAAGGCCAGATCCGGGGCATCAAGCGTATGGTGGAGGGCGACCGCTACTGCATAGACATCATCACGCAGATATCCGCGGTACAGGCGGCACTGGGCAAGGTCGAACTCAGCCTTCTCGAAGGCCACATGCTGCACTGCCTATTGGGCCATGGCGGGGGCCCGGACACCCCAGAGGCTCAGACCGCAGAGGTAATGAGCGTGGTTGCCAGGATGATGTCCAAGTAGGGCAAGGCGATCAGCTCAACATCACCAGCCCGTCGGCTGCCTGCCTGGCATGATAAGACGAGCGGGTATTCGGTGACGACTCGACGTGCCGGATGCCCAGTGACTCCCCATATTGCTTCAACTCCGCAAACTCTTTGGGCATGTACCACCTGGCAACAGGCAGGTGCTTCCTCGTGGGACGGAGGTACTGGCCGATGGTAACGATCTCCACGCCCACCGCAGCCAGGTCGCGCAAGGTCGCCTTCAGCTCGTCCATGGTCTCGCCCATGCCTACGATGATCCCGGACTTGGCAACCAGACCGCGGTCCACAGCACCGGCCAGCACCCGCAGGCTACGCGCGTAGGAGGCCTGCGGCCTTACGGCACGCTGCAGTCGAACCACCGTCTCGATGTTGTGGTTGAGAACCTCCGGCCGCGCGTCATAGATCGCCGAGAGCGCGTCCTCACTCCCCTTGCAATCCGGAATGAGCACTTCAACGCTCACTCCCGGAGTGCGCTCACGGATCTCGGCAATGGTATCGACGAAGCCGCTAATACCACCGTCCTCGAGATCGTCACGCGCCACAGCGGTGACCACCGCGAAACGAAGCCCCATTTCCGCCACCGCCACCGCGACTCGGCGCGGCTCGTCGGGATCCATCGGCTTGGGCTTGTCCGTCTTTACCAGGCAGAACCCGCATGACCGTGTGCAATCCTCGCCATTGATCATGAATGTTGCCGTCCCTTGGGACCAGCATTCGAAGATGTTTGGGCAGCCCGCCTCCTCGCAGACCGTCACCAAGGAGAGGCCACGCATCGTGCGCTTCAGCTCCTGGTACTCTCCCCCCATGTTTGAGCGGAGCTTCACCCACTCCGGCTTCGAAGAGGAGATGGCGATACCTTCCGCAGTGGAGACACCGGCGCTGGCGAGCCGCCTGTCCAGCGAGCGTCTCTCCGCGGTCTCCTGAGCCGGCTCTGCGTGATGAATCCGTCCGCTTGAATCCTCAACGAGGTACCCCGCGGAATTCGAGACGCCGTAAAAGCTGTGAGCAGGCCGCTCGAACACTTCCGGCGCCAGTTCGGCGACCGAAGTGACAACCTCCTCAAGGGTCGCCGCAGATCCCTCGGCCTCCATGGACGTAACCTCGTACTCGGAGATGCCACAAGGCACAATGTGCCCGAACATCCCAAGGTCCGAACTCACGTTGAGGGCAAAGCCGTGCATCGAACGGCCACGGCTGATTCGAACCCCAATGGCCGCTATTTTCTTCAGCTTCCCGTCCACCGACCACGTCCAGACTCCGGGAAAACCTTGGTGACGGACTCCAGTGATGCCATGGCGCCCGAGAGCACGGATCACCAGTTCCTCAACCTTTGCCACGAAATCGGGGATCGCATTGCTTTTGGGTGGAACGTCGAGGATCGGGTATCCGACCAGCTGCCCTGGGCCGTGGTAGGTAACGTCGCCGCCTCGGTCGACGCTGATCATCTCGGCACCCACCGTGGCCGGGTCCACAAGAATATGTGCCGGGTCAGTCCGCACCCCAAGCGTGTAGACGTGGTTGTGCTCCAGCAACAGCAAATGCTCCGCCGAGCCGGCAAAAAGCCTGTGCTGCAGCGCGTACGCATCGGAATAGGCAACCTTACCGAGCCACCGGATCTCGAGCACTTCGCCTCCTAGTATCGTCGAACCGCCGCAATCATTGGTGGGCGAGCGGAAAGTGCGCCGGGGCGTGCTGCCCCGGCGCTACAGAGAATCGGAGCCTAAAATTCCTGGGCCCAGTTCCAGGTCTCGATGATCTCCTTCATACGAGCCAGGAAGGCAGCCGCATAGGCGCCATCGATAACACGGTGATCAAACGTGAGGGCCAAAATGCCCACCGAATGGATGGCGATACTCTCGGTGCCATCTGGCAGTGAGATCACAACGGGCTTCCGCTTAACCCCGTCGGTAGACAGGATCGCAACCTGTGGCTGATTGATGATCGGCGCTGTGATGAAGGTTCCGTAGGGGCCGGGGTTGGTTATCGTGAAGGTACCGCCCGCCAGCTCATCCGCGCTCAGCCGCTTCGAGCGGGCCCTGGTTGCCAGGTCCCGTATCTCCCTCGCCAAGCCCTTGAGCCGCTTCTGGTCGGCCTCCTTGATAACCGGAGCGATCAGCCCGTCAAGATCGAGATCCACGGCGATCGAGAGATTCAGGTCGCGATGCACGACGAGAGCGTCATCACCAACGGAGGCGTTCAGGTGCGGGAAGGTTCTAAGCGCTTCCACGGTCGCCCGCGCAATGAAAGGCAGGTAGGTCAAGGAGTACCCCTCTTCACGCGCGAAGGACTCCTTTAGTGCATGCCTGACTCGCTCCACCTGTTCGAAGTCAACCTCGATGGCGACGAGTGTGTGTGCCGACGTTGCCTTGGAACGAACCATATGCTCGGCAGTCCGGCGCCTGATGTTGTTGAAGGGTATCACCTCGTCCCTGGCACCGGCAGCAACGGGAGCGTAGGCCTCGGCGCGCACGGCGGGTTGAAGCACCTGGGCAGGAGATGACGGAGCAGACACCGGCATGCGTGCAGGTGCCGGGGCGGGCTCCGGAGCAGCTTGGGGGGCGGGGGCTGGAGCAGCTTGGGGGGCGGGCTCAGGGGCGGGCGCCTCGAAGGCCGCCGGAGTAGGGGCACCAGGCTGGCCCTGGGCCACCTTGTCAAGGTAGTCGAGGACGTCGTTGCGGGTAATCCGCCCACCCGCTCCGGTCCCGGTTATGACGCCGGGGTCGATCCCGTTCTCGTCGATGAGGCGACGCACCACCGGGGAGAGCACGATCCCTTCAACGCGCGGGGCGGTTGCCGTCCGCGCGGGAGCGGCCTCAGGCTGCGCCGCGGGGGCCGCGAAAGCCGCCGGAGCGGGCTCAGGGGCAGCCTCGGGGGCAGCCTCGGGGGCGGGGGCGGGCTCAACCACGGGCGCTGGTGCCGCCACTGGAGCGGGCGCCTCAGAAGCAACCGGTGCCGGGGCGGGCTCAGGGGCAGCCTGGGGGGCGGGGGCGGAGGCAGGCTCGCCCGGGGCATCGGAAAGGACCGCGATTACAGTCCCAACCGCTACCGTGTCCCCCTCCTCGGCCAAGATCTGCGCGAGATACCCGCCGGCAGTCGCGGGAACCTCTGAATCCACCTTGTCGGTCGAGACCTCAAAGAGGATCTCGTCGATGGCGACTTTGTCTCCCACCTTCTTCAGCCACTTTGTGATGGTTCCCTCGGTGACGGTTTCACCAAGTTGCGGCATTACGACATCAGCCAACGTGAAGTCCCCTTCCTGTCAATGCGATTACCGTCTCTCCGAATGACTCCGAGAGAGTCGGATGAGGCTGAATAAAATGGGCCACCTCTTCAGGCGTCGCCTCCCAGTTGACGGCGAGATACCCCATGCCCAGCTGTTCGGTCACCCAAGGGCCGGCCATGTGCACACCAAGGATGCGGCCGGCGCTGCCATCAGGCTGCCGCGCGGCGATGACCTTCACAACACCTTCGGTCTCACCGATGATACGGGCCCGGGAATTGCCGCCAAAAGGATCCTTCTTCACCACTACGTCATAACCAGCGGCCCGGGCTGCTTCTTCCGTCATGCCCGCGAAAGCCACCTCCGGGTGGGTGTAGATACACCAGGGAACCTTGCCATAGTCCACGGGCACCACGGGCTCGCCCAGGATCGACTTAATGGCGACGATCGCCTCCGCGAAGCCCACGTGAGCAAGCTGGGCGGTCGCGACCACGTCGCCGATGGCGTACACGCCCGGCTCGGAGGTAGCCATGAATTCATCCACCGCCACGAACCCCCGGGCGTCCACCTGGACCTTGGCATTTGGACCGAGTACGCCCTCGGTGAACGGTCGGCGCCCCACTGACACGATGACACGGTCCACCGCCACGCTCTGCCCGTCTCCATAGCTGACGACAGTCCCCGATCCGCTGGGCTGGTGGCCATGAACGGCCACTCCGACGTGAACATCGATTCCCCTCTTGCGGAACGAACGCGCCACAACCTCGGCGGCGTCTTTGTCGCAACCGGCCAGGATCGACGGCAACGCCTCCAGCAGAGTTACCTTCACTCCGAGGTCGGACATCATCGAAGCAAACTCACAGCCGATGGCCCCACCGCCGATCACGGCAACGCTTGAGGGCAGCTCCGTCAACGAAAGCACCTCGTCAGAGGTCAGTATCAGCCTTCCATCCACTTCAAAGCCCGGGATGGTGCGAGGCAGTGATCCCGAAGCGATGATCACACTGTCGCCGGAAACAACCTCTTCGCCGTTTATCTGCACCTGGCCGCCACCCAAGTAGGTTCCGAAACCTTCGATGATGTCGATCTTTCGACCCTTCATCAGTCCGGACAGACCACGCCAGAGCTGGTCAACGACCTTCTGCTTGCGGGCCTGGGTGACGGAAAAGTCAATCGCCGGGCTTGAGGAGAGCACGCCGAACTCGGCAGCGCCTGCCACCGTCCGGTAGACCGCGGCGCTCTCCAGGAACTCCTTGGCGGGAATGCAGCCTCTATGAAGGCAGGTTCCCCCTACCTTCTCCTTCTCGACGACAGCCACGGCGAGGCCGGCGCTGGCACCATAAAGCGCAGCCGCATAGCCTCCGGGTCCGCCGCCGATAACGACGACGTCATAACTACGAGACGTCGGAACCACCTCCCTGTCGGCGTGCCAAGCATCCGCGCGAGACGCCCCAATGACCTCTGGCCGCCATACCAAACCTTTGCACTCACTCTATGCCCGCGAACAGGCTTAGGCCAAAACAATTGGCCCATGTTGCGACGCCGTCAACCTGGCAATCGCCCTAATCGGGTGCGGTACGCACCACGCCTATTGGTCGGCATCCAACCCCAGCCGCTTGACATATCCCCAAGACCTTCTGTGGACGCCGCTCAAACCGTTGGCAAGCAGCGCCGCCTCATGGGCACGCGAGCCATAACCCTTATGAATCTCGAAGCCCCAGGCCTGATACTCTCTTGCCAAATCTGCCATGGCCGTATCTCTCGCCACCTTCGCAGCTATTGAAGCCGCAGCCACCGGGAGCGACCTCATATCACCCTTGACCACGGTTACCACCGACTGCGAGCCGAGATAGTTATGAGAACCATCCAATATGATGAGGCCCGGTGCCCTCGGCATGGATCGCAGCCCCCGATCCGCTGCAAGACGAAGCGCTCCGGTCATACCCAAGCTGTCGCATTCACTGGCACTTGCCACACCTACTTCCACCCGGAAGAGTCCGCGCACTACGTCTAGGGCCCGAATCCGGCGGCGGGGTGTCAACTTCTTCGAATCGTCAATTACCGCCGCCAATTCAGGCCGTTCAAGCAGTTCCTGGAGACCGGCTACGGATATCATGGCTGCTCCGACCACCACCGGGCCTGCCCACGAACCCCGACCAGCCTCATCCACCCCGACCACATCGACGTCGGCATCCAAAGCACCTATCAGCGCCAACGAGACTGAGTCCTGCAATGTACCCCCGCGCTGGCTCCGAGTGCACCCCGCGCCAAGTTCGACAATATCAGAGCCAAGACTGCATTCTCCGCCTCCAACACCAGGGGGTGTGCTCCCGGCGCCAGGGGATGTAGCGGGGAATTCACTACCACTCAGGGGATGATGGCGGCCGCTCGGCGAGGAGGTCATGCGCCTTCGACCGCATCCCCCGACGCCCGGGAGCACGTTGCTGGTGGGGGATCTAGCTAGGAACGCCACTTCCGCGTATTGATGTGAGACTGTGAGTCACGAACCGTATTGAGGGTGCCGTCAACGGTCCAGTAGCGCTTGCCCGCAACGAGTAGGTCCTCGGCAGGGAACTTGGTG
>JAJZLQ010000072.1 GCA_021850605.1 Actinomycetes bacterium | reverse complement strand
CGAGCGCTCCACGTGGATCACCCGGCTTGCACCGTCGTCCTCGACCTGCAGACGCGCCCCGAAAAGGGGGGCCATCTCCTCGGTATGGGCCCTGGTGGGCGTGGACTCGATGATTGCCGTCTCCCCATCGGCGGCCAGGCCGGCGAGTATGATCGCCGATTTGACCTGAGCCGAGGGCGTGCTCATCGAGTAGGTGATGCCCATCAGCTCCTTGCCTTGCACGACAAGCGGGGCAAAGCGGTTCTCCTGGCGGCCGATGATGTAGGCGCCCATGGCGGTTAACGGCTCGACGACGCGAGCCATTGGCCTGCGCACAATCGAGGCGTCGCCGGTGAGAAAAACCGTCACCCCTGCCCGAGGTGCCAGAAGCCCGGTGATCAGCCGCAAGAGTGTCCCCGAATTGCCCACGTTGATGACATGATCCGGCTCGGCCAGGGATCCGCCTGTACCGGTGATGGAGAGTTCGTATTCGGACTCGTCCATCTTGGCACCGAGAGAGGACACCGCCGCCCGTGTTGCGTTAACGTCGTCGGCCTTGGAGAGCCCTTGGATGCGGCTCGTACCCTCGGCGAGCAGGCCGAAGAGCAGAGCGCGATGGGAGATCGATTTGTCGCCCGGAACGTGGACCGAGGCTGCGCGAATGTGCCCGCCGTGCACCACCAGCTCCGCACCTTCGGGATGCCTGCCCCCGAAGATCCGCCTCACGTCAGGCAGTTCCATCCTCGCCCCTTTCCCGAGCCGACCTAGCCGGGAAGATCGTCCCGCAGCCCCTTGGCTCCCCACAGATAAACGTGGCGCAGCTCAGCCCGGCTCTTGGGCGTGTCGATGTGAGCCAGTATCCTAATGCACAAGGGTGTCCCTCCATCGATGTCGAGCTCCTGGGCGCACATGAGCGGAACGTCGCCGAAGCCCATCTCGCGGGCGGCGGCCGCAGGAAAAGCTCCGTGCACATCGGGTGTGGCGGTAAAGACGATGCTGACCAAGTGCTCCTTGTCCACCTGGTTCCGCTCGAGCATCTCGGCCAGGAGTTCCTTGGTCCTCGAGATGATGTCCTCGCGTGAGTCACGCTCGATGGTTGTAGCTCCGCGAAGTCCTCGTAGTGGCATGGAGAGGATTCTAACCAGCCTCGCGCACGGCGGACCACAAGGACCGCAGCTCCGCCTGGGTGAGCGGACGATAAGCGCCTGCGCCGAGGCGCTGGTCGCTGATAGGTCCGATGCGCGTCCTGACCAATCTGGTGACCTGGAACGAGAAGAGCTCGAACATTCTTCGGATCTGGCGGTTACGGCCTTCACGGATGACCATGCGCACGAGTGTGGGCGATAGCTGGGTCAGGGTTGCGGGCGCGGTAGGGCCGTCCTCGAGCGCCACGCCCCTCGCGAGCTTGGAGAGGGTGTCGCGCCCGACCGGCTTGTCCAGGGAGACAAGATACTCCTTGTCCACCTTGAAACGGGGATGGGTCAAGCGCAGGGCGAAGTCGCCGTCGTTGGTAAGGATGATCAGCCCCTCGGAGTCGGCATCCAGCCGCCCCACCGGATAGACGCGTGGCTCGGCCGGCACCAGGTCGGTGACGACGGGCCGACCGTGGGTGTCTTTGGTGGTGGACACCACCCCGATCGGCTTATGCACCAGCCAGTAGACCCGGCGCGGGTCGATCATCACCGGCACCCCGTCGACCTCGACAAGGTCGTCCCCTATCCGGGCGCGGTCGCCGAGCCTGGCAATGCTGCCGTTCACTGCGACCCGTCCGGCAAGGATCATCTCCTCGGCGACGCGCCGGGAGCCGATGCCCGCCTGGGAGATGATTTTCTGCAGGCGCTCGCCCTCGGATTGGGGCTCGGACACCTCTAGGCCTCCTCGCGCAGGGCCGCCTCGATCGACTCGGCCACCTCCACCGAAGGCTCGAACTCAGCAAGTGCCGGCAGATCAGCCAAGGACGAGAGGCCGAGGCGCTCCAGGAAGAGGGTCGTGGTGGCGAAGAGAACGGCGGAACCCGCCGAGTTCTCCCTTCCCACAGGATGGATATAGCCCTTCACCGCGAGCATGCGCATGACCGCATCGGAGTTGACCCCACGGATGGCCGAAACCCGCCGGCGCGAGATCGGCTGCTGGTACGCCACTATGGCCAGGGTCTCCAAAGCCGCCGGTGAGAGCCGGACGTCGAAGGTCTCCTCGGCAAAGCGGCCGATAGCCCGGTGATGGCGAGCCTTGGTAACGAAGCGGTAGCCGCCGGCTAGGGAAGCAATCTCTATGCCAAAGCGGGAGTCGCAGTAACGTCTCTGCAGCTCAGCGAGCGCTAGCTCGCAATCGCGCTCGGTGGCCTCCGCAGCACGGCTGAGCTGGGCGAGGGTCACCGGTTCGCTGGCCACCAGGATCAGAGCCTCTAGCGCCGCCGCGAGGCCCTCTGCCACGCCGCTCGGGTTCAACTGCTCGTCCATCGCCTAAGAAGCTAATCGCGGCATGGCCGCCCGGCGCAATGGCGGCAAAAGCGTGGGCTCGGCCTTCAGGCACTTTCCAGCAACAGCCGCAGTTCGATTGGTGCGCCGGCCAAAGCCTGGGTGATGTCGACCTCGCCCAACTTGAACAACTCCAGCATCCCCAGGAAGTGCACCACCACGTCCAGGCGTGCCTCGGCATCACGCACCACCTCGTCGAAGGTGGCGCGGCGTGTCCGGGCCAGATGTTCGGCGATCCGCCTGCGGGCCTCCGCCACGGAGATACGCGGGAGCGGGGTGACGTGCGTGGGCGGCATCTCCGGCTCCTCATTGCGCCCGAGAACCGCCACGTAGGCCTCGGCCAAGCGCTCGGCGTTCAGCGAGGCCAGCGGATCCGGCACCAGGTGGGCCACCTCCGGGCCGAAGCCGACCCTGCGCCCCACCCTGCGAATCCCTTCTTCCAGCATCGCGGCAAAGACGGCGGAGACGTCGCGGTAGGCCTTGGCCTCGAGGAGCCGGGCAATCAGTACGTCGCGCTCGTCGAAGAAGTCGTCCTCGTCCTGGTCGTCGTCTTCGCTACCGGGAAGCAGGCGCCGGCACTTTATCTCCATCAGGGTGGCCGCGACCAGAAGGAACTCGGTGGCAACCTCGAGGTCAAGCGCTCGCCGCAGCTCTATCTCGGCCAGGAAGGAGGTGACCAGTTCGTTCAGGGAGATCTGGTTGACGTCCAGGCTTCGCGCCTGGATCAAGGAGAGCAGGATACCGATCGGCCCCTCGTAGATGTCCAGCTTCACTTCGTATGCCAACCCGGCGCCCCCTGACGCTCGTCATCATATTCCCAGCCCTGACGCTCGGCCCTCGAATCCGGCTAGCACCCGCCTCAAGCGTGATCCGCGTGCCAAAATCGCATGAGGAGAAAGGAAGCCGGTGCAGATCAACAGTCCCATGTCCGGAACGCTCGTAACCTTCTCGATCGCGATCGGGAACCGGGTGGAAGAGGGCCAGCAGGTGGCGGTCATCGAGTCAATGAAGATGGAGATACCCGTCGAGGCCGACGCCTCGGGCGAGGTGTCGGCGCTGCACGCGGCCCCGGGCGACTTCATCGAAGAGGGCGACCCCTTGATCAGCCTGGCGTAGCGGATCCCGGATCCCGGCCCCGAAGACCGGGTTGGACCTGAGAGGTGCCGGCCGCGGTCACCAGCCGGCGGCGCCCGCGCTGCGCGACCATCCCGTTGCCAGAGATCCGGTCGGACAGGCGATGGGTGATGCACCGATGTAAAAGTAGGTTCCCTGGTTGCCGGCCGAGACGGCCGGGTCGAGGACCAGCGCCAGTTGCAGAATCATCCCTGAGGCCGAGAGTCCAGCGAAGCAGATGTCGTTGGTAGTGGCGTTGTAATACATCACGTTCTGGGAGGAGACATTCGGCGTAGCGGTGGTGGCGGCAAAGGTGAGCGAGGG
>JAJZLQ010000059.1 GCA_021850605.1 Actinomycetes bacterium | reverse complement strand
TGAAGAGTGCGGCGAAGAGGGCCACGATGACTCCGCGGTAGCCGAATTGTGCGCGGGACTGGATCATCTGTGGAAGTCCCAGGCGGGGCCCCTGCGAACCATGGAAGGCCATGAAGATGGTTCCGGCGGTGATGCCAAGAACGGCAGCGATGATGGTCCACCCGATCGAGAGGCCCAGCGATGGCCCGATGAATCCGATCGGGATGGTGAAGTACTGGAAGTTTCCGAGGAACCACAGGGGACCTTGGTGCCAGATCTTGCCGTGTCTTTCCTTGTTCGGTACCCAGTCGATCGAGCGTACTTCGATCCCTTTGGGTGCCGAAGGAGCCGTTTCGTTCATCTTCCCCTCCGCACTGGTGTTAGTGTTTCCATATACTAAACAAATGTTGCACTGATGGTAACAGTGTTCGTGCCAGTCGAGTGTCGAAAAACGAAGTTTTGCAAAATCCCAGGTAGAGCGGTGCACATTCCGTGGCTGCTCGGACTGCTACCGTACCGGAGTACGCTGCCGGGCGGCGTAATTGGAAGGGGAGCGAGATGGAATCCGAGCAGGGCGGGGAAAAGACGACTAACGGGATTGTCGGACCACCCGACGCACTTAAAGTTCCGCGCTTCGCAACATCTGCCACCTTCGCTCGCCTACCGGCGCTGTCAGAGGTAGGCACAGCCGGAGTGGTGGTGATGGGCATCCCATTCGACAGCGGCGTCTCCTACCGGCCCGGAGCGCGTTTCGGCCCCTCAGCCATCCGCGCGGGCTCCAAGCTGTTGCGTCCCTACAACCCGGCCCTGGACCTCGAGCCATTCGGAATGGTGCAGGTCGCAGACGCCGGCGATGTAGGAGTCAACCCGTTCAACATCGAGGAGGCCCTTGCGGCCATGGAGGAGGCCGCCTCGGCGCACGCCGGCTCCGGAGCGCGCATCCTTGCCCTCGGAGGTGACCACACCATCGCGCTCGCGTTGCTTCGGGCGGCGGCCGCCCAGCATGGGCCCATCGCCCTGGTCCATTTCGATGCGCACCTCGACACGTGGGACACCTACTTCGGGGCCCCATTCACCCACGGGACGCCGTTCCGGCGCGCCTTCGAGGAAGGCCTGCTCGCCAAGGATCGCTGCATGCATGTAGGGACTCGCGGTCCGCTCTACTCCTCCCAGGACCTGGTGGAGGATCGCGGCTTCGGCTTCAAGGTGATCTCCGCGGACCGGTTTTCCGAGCTTGGCGCCAAGGAGGTGGCTGCGCGCATCTCGGAGCGGGTGGGGGACACCCCGCTCTATGTCTCGATCGATATCGACGTTCTCGACCCCGCGTTCGCCCCTGCGACGGGGACTCCCGAGGCCGGGGGCCTATCCTCGCGCGAGCTGTTGCAGACCCTGCGCGGTCTGCTGGGCGCGAACCTGGTCGGTGCCGACATAGTCGAAGTTGCCCCTGCGTACGACCACGCTGAGGTCACCTGCATCGCTGCGGCGCACCTGGGTTACGAGCTGATCTCGATAATGGCGCTGGCGCAGGCCAAGCACGCTGAAATAACGCGCTAGTCGGCCGCCAGCAGCTGCTTGGCCTCGTCGATGGTCATATCCTGGCTTGGAACCACCAGGTCGGATTTGACAATCTCGTTCTCGTCGAGCTTGGTGCCGGAGGTCGCTATGAGGCTTGCGAGTTGCGCGGTGCAGGTCGCGAAGCTCTTGGCCTCGTTGTGCTGGATGGCGGTGTCCATGGCCGAGTCGAGCGCGTCGAGGGCCGGCTTGATGCTGGTGGGCACCCTGAAGAGGCCCTCGCCGGCGATGCGGATCACCATCGTGTCTCCGGAAGGCGCGGCGGCAGCGGGCGCGGTGGCTGGGGTGGCTGGGGTGGCTTCGGGCGGTGCCGGTGCGATCTCGGCGGTGGCCTGTGGTGCCGTGCCGGCATTCAGCTCGGCCTTCATCGCTTCGAGCTCGTAGTCCACCGACGGCTGGGTCTGTCCCGCCTTCAGCTTGGCCTCGATGTCGTCGGAGGGCCCGCCCATGGTGAGCGAATCGAGAACCCCGGAGTCGGAGAGTTCGCCCACCGCGGCGGCGCGTGCCTGCAGCTGGGTGATCTTGTCCTGGGCACGGTCCATCATCATGTTGACGTCGGTCATATGTTCACTTAGACCGGAAAGGTTCTCCACTGCCGCGGTGGATGCCTTTGCAGCCGTGTACTGGGCCTTCATGGTCTCGCGTTGGGTGCGGAAGACCTCCAGCTTGGCCTGCAGTTTGCGTCCGGTGTCCTCGAGGGACTCCTCCTGGGCCCGGAGCTGGTCGATCTGGGGTGCCAATGCGTCGACTTGGCCCTTGACCCCCTGGGCACGCTCGAGTGCGGTGCGGGCAAGGTCGTCCTGGCCTTGCTGCAGCGCCTGGCGCGCCTGGCCCTGCAGCTTTTCGTACTGAGACTGGAGCTGCGCCTTTTGTGCTTCGAGGCGCTTCTGGGAGGTGAGGACGTCCGCAATGGATCGGCGGACTTGCTGAAGGTTCTCCATCATCTTCTGGTAGGAGAGATCGAGTGCCTGGGTGGGATCCTCGACCTTGTCCAGCGCCGCGTTGGTCTTCTGCTGGAAGACCTGGGAGAGCCGCTTGAAGACACTCATCTTTGCATGTTCCCTTCGGGGAGAGTTCGCTCAGTTACCAGAGTAGTGTCCCGGCCCTGCACTTTTCCAGCAAGCGGACTTGACCCTGGCAGCGTTCTTGGTGCCGCAGGTGCCCAGCTTGCGTGGCCCGCCTTTCTGGGCACGAGTGCACACCGATAAACTGGAGCGTCGGCGTTCCAAGGGCACCTCCTTTGTCGGCGCTGGTGGAGATTCGGCGGCAATGACAACCTTTTCGCTTGTAAACGATCGCAAGCGGGTTCTCAAGGAGAGCCTGCTTCACTTTGACTACAGCCTGGTGATCGCCACAATGGCCGTGGCCTTGCTGGGCGTTGTAATGGTCTATACCGCAACCCGGGGAAAGCTGATCGCAGCGGGCTTGAATCCGCACTATTACCTCGAGCGCCAGGCGATCTGGGTCGTGTTGGGCTTTGCCGCCATGATCCTGGTCGTCATGGTGGACTATCGACATATCCACCTGCTCGGCTACGTGATCTATGGCGGCGTGGTGATGGGTCTGCTGGGCGTGCTCACCCCGGTCGGGAAGTCGGCCCTTGGTGCGCAGCGCTGGTTCCAGCTCGGTCCGCTACAGCTGCAGCCCTCCGAGTTCGCCGCGGTTGCAATGATCATCGCAGTCTCGGTTTACCTGTCAGGGGAGAGCGGAGAGCTGTCGTTGCGGAAACTGGTCGGAGTGCTCGCTTTGGCCGGTGTGCCGATGCTCCTGGTGGTGAAGCAGCCCGACATCGGAACGGCCATCATCCTTGGAGTGGTGCTCATCTCCCAGTTGGTGGTTGCCAGGATTCGCCTGGTGCATCTGGTGGTTCTTTTCGTGGTCGGTGTCTTCGGGATCTACATGGTCATCCACCTCGGAATCCTGAAGAGCTATCAGCTGCAAAGGCTCACCTCTTTCATGAATCCGAAGAGCGCGCTTTCGAGCTCGGGATACAACTTGGCTCAGTCCAAGATCGCCATCGGCGCCGGCGGAGTCTTCGGCAAGGGGCTTTTCCACGGAACCCAGACGAATCTGGCCTATGTGCCCGAACAACAGACCGACTTCATCTTCACCGCCGTCGGCGAGCAGCTCGGATTCGTGGGCGCCGGCATTCTGCTGCTCTTTTTCGGGTACATCTGTTGGCGTGTGTGGCGGGTGGCGGTGAACGCCCGCGACCAGTTCGGGCGCCTGCTTGCCATCGGGGTGCTCGCCTTCCTCGCCTTTTCGATCTTCCAGAACGCCGCAATGACGATGGGCATCATGCCGATCACGGGAATCCCGCTTCCCTTCATGAGTTACGGCGGGTCGGCTGCACTTTCCTTCTTCAGCGCCGTCGGGATAGCCTTGGGCGTAGGGATGCGTAATGCCCGCTACCTGCCCGAGGACCGGAGGGAATTTGTCAGCCAGTAGCAAAGAGCTGGACGGCGAGGACCCCCTGCCGCCGTCGGAGCCCGAAGCGGAGGATCTGACGGCGCAGGCCGGAACGGAAGGGCCGGCGGTATCCGGGGATGGTCCCGACCTTGCCGGCTCGACAGCGGATCAGGTCGTGCGCCTCTCCTCGACGCGCCGCTCGCGTGTGGCAGATGTAGGGGTTGCCCTGCCCGAGACCCATGGGCGGGTGGTGATAGCCGAGGTGGACGAGCCCCACCGAACCTTCGCGATCCCCGTCTCGCTCGATCAGGCCTCGATGATCGCCACCCTTTTGCGGTCAACGCCGCGCCGGCGTCCGTTCATGGCCGATGTGCTGGTCGACATCCTCAATCAGTTTGCCCTCAGCGTGGCCATGGTCGTGATCACCGGAAGGCAGGGGGACCTCTACTTTGCCGAGTTGACGCTTTTTGACAAGACCGCCCAGCAGCGGGTTGTCCCCGCCAGGCCCTCCGACGCGCTGCTGATCGCGCTGGCCTCAAGCCCTCCTCCGCCGATCATGGTCGAAGAGGCGCTTTTCGGAACGGCATAGGCGTCGCCGGACCGCGATGGATCAGTAGTCTCCCTCGATCACGTTCAGGGGCTGTTCTCCGCCCGCGATCCTGGCCAGGTTCTTTTCCACCAATTCCCGAGCCTTGGGTATGAAGGCGTCGGTAGCCCCGCCAACGTGCGGGCTGATAAGGCAGTTCGGCTCGGTCCAAAGCGGGTGATCCACCGGGAGCGGCTCGGGGTCGGTAACATCCAGTGCGGCTTGGATCCTGCCGGAGGACACCTCCGCCAGCAGCGCCTCCGTGTCGGCCACTTCGCCGCGTGCCACGTTGACGAACAGCGCACCGTCCTTCAGATTTGCAAAAAACGCCGCGTCGGCCAGGTGCCGCGTCGAGGCGGTCAGGGGGACCACGAGCACCACCACGTCCGCGCGTGCGAGCGTGGGGCCGGACTCGTCCAGCCTCAGTGAGTCCCCGCTGCCCGTGCGCGATACCAGGGTGCAGCGCGCGCCCAGGGCGCCGAACACCCTGGCGATCTCGCGCCCGATGGACCCGGCGCCGATGATGGCGGCCTCCTTGGCGTAAAGGCTGGGCCGTCCGGACCTCGCGGACCAGGCCTGGGAGCCGGCGCGAATGAAGCCGGTGATGTTGCGGAGGCTCGCCAGAGTCAGGGCCAGTGCAAGCTCGGCGGTGGAGGAGTCGTGGACACCTCTGGCGTTCATCAAGGTCACACCGGGGGGTATGTAGCCCACGGTCTTATCGATTCCCGCGGTAAGCAACTGCACGTATTTCAGCTTTGGCATCTCGGCGATGACTTCGAAGATACGGTTGGGGCCCATGTAGGCGGGAACGTAGAACTCCGCTTCCCGGCTGTCGGAGTCGAGCGCCTGTCTCTGGGCGTCGAAGACGACGGAGCGGAATCCCTCTGGCAGGTTTATACCGGCTATAGCTCGCGGAAGTAGTACCAGCATCAAGTCCGAGCCTAGAGGTCGAGCGCGTGGCACGGGTATCGGAGGACTGCTAACCTCCTGGCATGCCTGCGCGATTTGAACTGCTCTTGGCCGGGTCCGTCGAGCCGGGCGTAACCTCCAGCGTCTCGCTGGTCCGGGATGGTGAAGCAGTGGTGGTCATCGACCCGGGCATGGTGCACTCACGGGCGGATCTTCGTGAACGTCTTGCGGCGCACGGCTTGACGCCGGAGCAGGTCACAGACGTCGTCGTCACACATCTCCATCTTGATCACACCATGAACGTCGGCTCATTCACCAATGCCACCGTCCACGATTTCATGGCAAGTTATAAGGACGATGTGTGGACCAATCACGATCTGGACCGTTTTCGCGTCTCACCCAACGTCTACGCGATAGCAACACCTGGCCACACGCGTGAGGATATAAGCGTCGTGGTGGTGACGGAGGGCGGCATGGTGGTGTGTTCGCACGCGTGGTGGTCCAAAAGAGGTCCGCGTCTGGATCGCTACGCATTCGACCAGGAGGTGCTCGAGGACTCGCGGGCTCGTGTCCTGGCTATCGGCCCTTCGCTCATAGTTCCAGGGCATGGAGAGCCGTTTGCACCCTCGGAGCTCGAGCTGGCATGAACCTTCAAGCCCTGCCGGGCAGCGGGGGATAGTTTCGCGTGGCCGCCGACACCAGAAAACGAGGCACCCAAGAGCCCGAGCGGCTCGCCGGGCAGGTGGAGCGCGTGGTCTTCCACAACCAGGACTCGGGCTTCAGCGTGATCAAGGTGAAGGTGCGCGGGGAGCGCGAGCCGGTGACCCTGGTCGGGGCTGCCGCGCAGATCTCCGCCGGCGAAGAGGTCGAGGCGGTTGGGCACTGGCGTGTGGACGCCAACTACGGCAGGCAGTTCCGGGCCGAGAGAATTGTCTCGGTCCCTCCGACCACCGAGGCCGGAATCGAGCGTTACCTGGCTTCCGGGATGGTGCGCGGTATCGGGCCGCACTTCGCAAAGGTGCTCGTCGAGACCTTCGGATCAGGGATCTTCGATGTCATCGAGAACTCACCTGAGCGGCTGGCCACTCTGCGAGGCATCGGTCCCAAGCGTGTCGAACGGATCGTCGCCGGATGGGAGGAGCAGAAGAAGGTCCGCGAGATCATGCTCTTCCTCCACTCCCATGGCATCGGCACCTCCCGGGCGGTCCGCATCCATCGAACATACGGGGCCGAGGCGATCGCGCTCATCTCTGAAAACCCTTACCGCCTGGCCAGGGACATCTCCGGGATTGGCTTCAAGACGGCGGACGAGTTGGCAGCCCGACTGGGGATTGATCCCATGTCGGAGATCCGGGCGCGGGCCGGCATCTCCTGGGTGCTGGCCAAGCTGGCCGACGGCGGCAGCTGCGCCACCCCGAGGCGGCACCTGGTGCGGGAGGCGGCAGCGATGCTCGCGATTCCCGAGCAGCTGGTGGCTGATGCCGTCGAGGCCGAAGTGGCCGATGGCGCCGTGATCCCGGCTGAGCTTCGAGGGGAGGAGTGCCTCTATCTGGCCTCTCTCTACCGGGCCGAGGCGGGCGTTGCCGCCTCCGTCGCGCGCTTGATGGCCGCCGCGCGCCCGCCCTGGCGTGAGGTGGACGCCACGGCTGCGCTGGCCTGGTTGCTTTCCGAGCGGCGGATCGAGCTTTCGGCCAGCCAGTCCGCGGCCTTGGCCACCGCCCTCAGCTCCAAGGTGCTGGTGATTACAGGCGGTCCCGGTGTGGGCAAGACAACGCTGGTGAACTCGATACTGGCGGTGCTCGAGCAGCGACGCATCCGCATCGCGCTTTGCGCGCCCACCGGACGGGCGGCGCGCAGGATGCAGGAGGCGACGGGCAGAACAGCCAAGACAATCCACCGGCTGCTGGAGTTCGATCCAGCCTCCTTTGACTTCAAGCACAACCGGGACAACCCCCTTCCCTGCGACCTGCTGGTGGCAGACGAGGCATCGATGATCGATGTGTCTCTTGCCAACCGCCTTTTGGCGGCCGTGCCCGACCATGCTGCGCTGCTCCTGGTGGGTGACGTGGACCAGCTGCCTTCCGTCGGCCCGGGAAGGGTGCTTGCGGACCTGATCGACTCCGGTATGGTTCCGACCGTCAGACTGACCGAGGTTTTCCGGCAGGCACGGGAGTCGTTGATCGTGACCAACGCCCACCTAATCAACGGCGGCTTTATGCCCAAGAAGTCTCCGCGGGGCCAGGAGAGTGACTTCTACGCGGTGGCCGCGACCACCCCCGAAGAGATCCAGCAGAGGCTGGTGCGCATGGTGGCCGAGCGTATCCCGGCGCACTTCGGGTTCGACCCGATCTCCGAGGTCCAGGTGCTTACGCCGATGAACCGTGGCGGCCTGGGTGCCCGGGCTCTCAACGACTTGCTTCACGAGCGACTAAACGGAACCGCCAAGGCGAGGCTGAGCAGATACGGCAGCAGCTTCGCCGCAGGTGACAAGGTGATCCAGCTGGTCAACAATTATCAGCGCGATGTCTTCAATGGTGATATGGGGATAGTGGTCGGTGTCGACGAGGAGGCGGGAGAGCTGGAGGTCGACTTCGACTCCCGCACGGTGGAGTATGAGGCGGCGGATCTGGACGAATTGTCCCTGGCCTATGCCATATCCATCCACAAGTCGCAGGGCTCGGAGTATCCGGCGGTTGTCATCCCCCTGGCCATGCAGCACTACGCCATGCTGGAGCGGCGGCTTCTGTACACCGCGGTTACGCGCGCCAAGCGGCTGGTGGTCCTGATCGGGGAAAACCGTGCGGTGGCCATGGCCGTGAAGAACGTGCTGGTTCAGGACCGCCTTACCGGGCTCAGGGAGCGGCTGGTTTCGGCCGGCGCTCGCTGACAGTAGGCCGTATTTGCCTAGGCACAGGAATAATCACCCTGCGGCCCGCGCTTGAAATTCGGGACGCTCGGTGCGATCCCGGAACAAAGGAAACGGGGGAGAGATGGCAGTCACTGTTGGAAGCCGCATACCTGACGTAAAGGTCGTCGCTGTCGAGGGCGGGTCGACCAAGGAAGTCAGTACAGGCGAGTACCTGGGAAGCGGCAAGGTGGTGCTGTTCGGAGTTCCAGGGGCTTTCACTCCCACCTGCTCCGATTACCACCTGCCGGGTTTCGTGATCAGGGCCGAGGAGATCAAGGCCAAGGGCGTGGACAAGATTGCATGCGTGGCCGTAAACGACGCTTTCGTGATGAAGGCCTGGGCTGCCTCTCAGAACATCCAGGATGAGGTCACCCTGCTTGCCGACGGCAATGGTGACTTCGCCAAGGCCGCCGGGCTCGAACTCGACGGTTCGGGATTCGGCATGGGCCTGCGTAATCAGCGCTATGCGATGATCATCGAGGATGGCGTGGCCACCTTCGTAGCGGTCGAGCCGGGCGGCGGCTTGAGCGTGAGTTCGGCCGAGTCGGTGTTGGCGAACCTGTAGTTACCCGTGGATCAAGACAAATGATGGATTAGCGCCCGCCGAACGGCGTGGCGCATCCTCATTTGTTGACGGAAGCTTTCCCATTTCGCAGGTGTAGGTCGGCCAAGGCTCAGAAAGTCAGCGCGTCTTCGCTGCTCTCGTTCGAGATTCGCATGAGCACGGCCACCAGGATGTAATTCGACACCAGTGACGACCCCCCGTAGGCGACAAAGGGCAACGTCACGCCGGTCAGGGGCAGAAGCCGCACGATGCCTGCCATGATGAAGAACGACTGTAGCCCGATGATCAGCGTGAAGCTGGCAGCCAGCAGCGAGGCGAATGGGCTCGAGCTGCGCTGTGCCGCTCGGATTCCCGCCCCCACCAGGAGGGCGAAGGCGATGACGATCGCCGTGGTTCCGAGGAGCCCCATCTCCTCACCGATGGCGGCAAAGATGAAGTCGGAGCTGACCACCGGTATCAAGTTCGGGTGACCTCGCCCAAGCCCGGTCCCGGAAAGGCCGCCCGCCCCCAGCGCGTATTGGGCCTGGACGATCTGGTAGCCGATGGTCTCGGCGTATTTCCAGGGGTCTATCCAGGTGACGATTCGTTCGTTCACCTGACCGAAGAGCTTGGAGGCCACAACGGCGCCAACCCCAAACAGCACGCTTCCCGCTATCAAGTAGGAAATGCGGGAGGTGGCGACCCAAAGTGTGATGATAAAGACCAGGAAGACCATCAGCGAGAAGCCGACGTCGCGCTCCGCCGTCATGATCAGTAACGATCCCAGCCAGGCCACGAGCAAGGGGCCGAGAACGCGGATGTTCAAAGTGTACTTGCGGCCCGAGGTGCCCAATCCCCCCGATAGCAGGTCCTGCTTTTCGATGAAGTAGGAGGCGAAGAAGACCGCCAGGGCGAGCTTCGCGAGCTCAACGGGCTGGAAGCTCATCGGCCCCACGTGCACCCAGAGCCTGGCGCCGTTGATGTTCTCGCCGAGTCCGGGAGCGAGCGGGAGCACAAGCAGCCCCAGTCCGAGCAGGGCGAAAAGATATCTGTACTTGTCGAGGATCTCTACACGGCGGACGACCAGAAGTGTCACTATGTATGCCGCCACGCCGACGGCGGTCCAGATCCCCTGAAGCAGCGCCTCGGGGTGGTCGAGGCGGGTGATCATCACGTAGCCTAGGCCGTTCAAGAGCGCCACCAGCGGCATGATGATGGGATCGGCGTGCGGAGCCAAGTAGAGGTTGGTTACGTGCACCACACCCATCATGGCGATCATCCCCACCAGGATCGGAACCAGGTTGGCAGGCATAGTGGAGTACTTGCCGATTGCAGCGAGTACGTAGGCGAAGATGGTGATTGCAGCCGCGAGGATCAGCATCCCCGCTTCTGCCCTTCTCTCGCGCGTATATCGCGGGAGGCGCCGGACTCGGCCGGCGTTTTGCTCAGCGGCTGTCAGCGTCGTCATCCCAACCTCCGCCCCCGATAATAGTCCAGGACCACCGCGGAGCTGGGTTTGGGGTGCTGGCGTGGGGGTCGGTGGCCCCTGTACGCAGCGGGAAATCTCCACAGGGACAGTTATTAGCCGTGGTTCCAGCCCTATCGTGGAGGCATGGAACCTTTGACCGAGGTCGCCGAGATGCTCGGCCCGACGCGCTTTGTCAACCGCGAGATCTCCTGGGTCCGCTTTGCCGAGCGCGTGGTCGAGTTGGCAGAGGACGAGCGCGTCGAGCTCTTGGAGCGCATCAAGTTCCTGGCAATCTTCTCTTCCGGATTGGATGAATTCTTCCAGGTCAGGGTAGCCGGGCTCAAGGATCGGCTGGCCGCGAGCGTACGCTCGAACTCTCCCGACGGCATGAGCACCAAAGACCAGTTGCGCGCCATTCATGCGCTGCTGGTGCCTCTCCTGGACCGTGTAGGCAGGGCGTACAACGAGGTGATTTTGCCGGAGTTGAAGCGCCATGGCGTCGAGATACTCAGCTTCGAAGAGCTTGGCCACGAGGACCAGCGGCACTTGTCGGAGATCTTTGAGAAGAAGATCTATCCGGTGCTTACACCGCTGGCCGTGGATCCGGCGCATCCTTTTCCCTACATATCCAACCTTTCGCTCAATCTGGTCGTAAAAGTGGAGGATCCCGGCACCGGCGAGAGCCGAATCGCGCGGGTCAAGGTCCCCCCGTTGCTTCCCCGCTTCGTCGAGCTGCCGGGAAGGACCCGGTTTGTACGACTGGAGAGCGTTATCGCTGCGCATCTCGGACGGCTGTTTCCAGAGATGAAGCTGGGCGAGCTGCTGGCCTTTAGGGTGACGCGCAACGCCGACCTGACGTTGGAGGAGGACGAAGCCGACGACCTGCTTGAGCTGGTCGAGATGGAGCTGCGCCGGCGCCGTTTTGGCCGTGCGGTGCGGATCGAGATCTCCCGGGGCGCCAGCGACGAGATCAAGGGCGTGATGCTGGAGGAGCTGCGCCTGCACCCCGACGATCTCTACGAAGTGGATTTCCCGCTCGACCTCTCCGGGCTGTGGGCCGTGTATGGGCTCGACCTGCCAGAGATTGCCGCTGCGCCGTTCGCGCCGGTGACTCCGCCCGAGCTCCAGGAGACAACCTCGTCCCGGCGGGTCGATATCTTCGAAGTGCTGCGAGACCACGACGTCCTTCTGCACCATCCTTACGAGTCCTTCTCCGCGACCGTCGAGGCGTTCATTGATTCCGCTGCCGACGATCCCGCGGTGCTGGCCATCAAGCAGACCCTGTACCGCACCTCCGGAGATTCGCGCATGATGGCGAGCCTCATCCGGGCGGCCGAAACCGGCAAGCAGGTGGCGGTCCTGGTGGAGCTGAAGGCCCGCTTCGACGAGCAGGCGAACATTTCCTGGGCCAAGCGGCTTGAGGAGGCCGGAGTGCATGTGGTCTACGGCCTGATGGGTTTGAAGACTCATATCAAGGCGGCATTGGTGATAAGGGCGGAGGACGACGGCACGCGCCTTTACAGCCACCTCGGCACCGGCAACTACAACTCGCGAACGGCACGTTCCTATGAGGACATCGGACTTTTGACGGCCGATTCCGAGACCGGGCGCGATCTCACCGAGGTATTCAACCTGCTGACGGGGTTCTCGCGACCGGGGGACTTTGCCAAGATGATTCTTGCCCCCGCCTTCTTGCGGGCGCGCATCATCGAGCTGATCGACGAACAGGCCGGCTTGGGCGAGGACGGGCGGATCATCATCAAGGTGAACAACCTCACCGATCCGGCCATAATCGACGCTTTGTACGCGGCTTCCCAGGCCGGCGTGGCGATCGACATCATCGCCCGGGGGATTTGCTGTCTCAGACCGGAAGTACCGGGACTGTCGGACCGAATCCGGGTCCGGTCAATAGTCGGGCGTTTCCTCGAGCACTCCCGTGTCTATTGCTTCGGCGGCTCGGCAGCGGATAACCCTCCACGTATCTGGGTGGGCTCAGCCGACCTGATGGAGCGCAACCTGGACCGCAGGGTGGAAGCGATCTTCCCGATCGAGGCCGAATCCGACAAGGCCAGAGTGCTTGAAATACTCCGGCTGGACTTGGACGACGATGTCAACTCCTGGCGGATGGAGCCCTCCGGCGACTATGTGCGGATTCCATCGGTGACCGGGCTATCGGTGCAGGAAGTTCTGCAGAAGATGGCAACCGAGTCTGCGCGCAAGGAGTTCGGACCGTCGTTGTAGTGTTGGTGCCCAAGGAGGAGCCATGCCCTTAGAAGATGAGGTCAAGCTGGAGGTGCCACGCGATTTCACGGAGCCCGCGATCGCACCCGATGGGGGGATCGACGAGATCGAGCTGATTCCCGAAGTCCGTACCGTAACGATCTACTTCGACACCGCCGACGGCCGGCTGCAGCAGGCCAAGACCGCTCTCCGATTCCGCTACCGTATTGGAGTCGAGAAGTTTCCTGGTCAACATGACCCGGTTAATCCTGAGCCCGGCCAGGAAGGAATCTGGGCCACCAAGACCAAGGGACGTCTGGTTGAATCGCAAGGGGTCACGGCGACCGAGCGGCACGAGCTCGAGGTACGTTCCACCTTTGCCGAGCTGCCAGACACCGCGATGGAGAGTCTCGGTATCGAGGTGAGTCGTGCGGAGCTGCGGGTGATTGCGGCAATGGATGCTCGGCGGAGTAGCCGCCGCATCGTCGCCGATACCGTAGAGGCGATGCAGATAGATGACGACCTGGTGCACGTGATTGCCGGGCCGGCGGCCGGGGAGGTGTTTCGGGAGGTCGAGTTCGAACTTACCGACGCACGTTTTGCTCAACTACGCTCGCGTCTGGTCGAGTCGTTCATCGCCTCCGGCGCGAAGTACTCCTCGGCGGGCTCCAAGCTCGAACGGGCGCTTGGCCTCGGGCATTGACCGAGGTACTGAGGGAGGCTTAGGCGTGGCGCGAAATCTCGTGTCCGTTCTGGATAAGGTGGACCGAGCGGCTGAAGACGTCCTCGAAAAGCTGCCGCTTGCGCCTTAGGCCGTACTCCTCGAGTTCGACGTTGTCGTGGGCGTCAACGAAGATCAAGACCTGGGTGCGCTGTATCTGCACCTCGATCCTGTCGACCAGCCGGGTGTGTGAGCGGTCGAGCGCGTCGGCGAGGCGGAGTATCGCGGCGAGCTTGGTCGCCTTCGCGGCCCCTTCTTTGGAAAGTGCGGCAAAGGGCGCGTAATCGGCCTTGGGCGCACCGCGTCGGTGGTAGCGGACGACGGAGACCAGTTGGTTGCGCTCTTCGGGGTCGAAGCCGGGAAGGCGCGAGTTTTCCAGCAGATAGGCCCCGTGGCGATCGTGGCCCTCCACGGAGATGTACTCCCCGATGTCGTGCACGAGAGAGGCCAGGTAAAGCAACTCCCTTTCGGCGGTACCCATGTGATGGAGGGGGCGCGTCTGGTCGAAGACCGCAAGCGCCAGTGCGGCGACCTGGCGCGCGTGTCCCTCGTTCCATCCGTACCGGGAGGCAAGACCCACGATGGAGGCTTCTTTTACGGAGCGCTCGTCGCCGCTGAACTCGACGGGGGCGCGTTGCGCCAGCTCGCCTAAGATGATGCCTTCGCGGAGCGCCCACTCGCTCATCAGGACCTGAGATGGGCGAACTTGGCTGAGGAGCAGCTCGAGAACCACGGCTGCGCCAGGAAGGAGATCGAGGCGCTTGTCGTCGATGCCGGTGAGCCTTGCTCGGGACCGGGAGTCGAGCCGCATCAAGTCGGCGTTCACCGAGGCGAGGGCGTCTAGTGGCACGCTCACCTGGTTGAGAGATGCCTCCGACCAAGCGGCGCCATAGCTTCGGACCATCGCCATGCGCGCGATGTTGAGGAAGCTGCCCGAGGAAAGCACCATCAGCTGGGCGCCGAAATCCCGCTTGAGGCGCTTGAGGCGCTCAGTGAGCTCCGATTCCAGAAATGCTCTAAGAGCCTTGAGGTCCACGCCGGATGGGTCCTTGGGGCTGGCAAAACGTGCCTTGATGCGGCCGACTCCGACCGGGTGGCTCTCTGTGTCGAGCAGGCTCTCCTGGCTCCCGACGGATACCTCCATGCTTCCCCCGCCAAGATCCGCCGAGAGGGCCACCTGCCCTCCGAAGTCCACGGCGCGGGAAACGGCCCCCCAGATGAGTTCGGCTTCGCGCTTCCCGGAGATCACCGAGACCTTGATCCCGTGAATCTCCTCGATGGCATCCACGATCTGGCCGGCGTTGCGCGCGTCGCGGAACGCGGCGGTGGCGAGGGCCACCAGTTCTGTGGCTCCGACGCCCCGTGCAAGGGTGGCCATGGTGCCGACAACCTCCAGGATCCGGTCCCGGCTTGCCGGGGAGAAGCGACGAGTTGCCGCCACCTCATCCCCAAGGCGCATCATCACTTTTTCCTTGAGCAGCACCTCGAAGTGGGAGGAGCCGAAGCCTCGCACCGCCACCAGATGGAACGAGTTCGACCCCATGTCCAGCGCCGCCACGATGACTCCTGCGTGGGAGGCGGGGGAGATGGGGCTGACCTTGGCGAAGCTGTCAAGCGAATCCGGCACCTCGGATTAACCTAAAGCGTCCAGGGCGCGGCCAAGGCTGCGTCGGGGGGCGTCACTGGCTCTCGGGCCGGTTGACGTCCAACACAACGCGCTGGACGCCGAGTACGTTTGCGATGCGCAGGCGCAGCCCCACGAGGCGCTGGCCGCTCCCCGGACCTCCATTATCGTCGGTCTCCTCCCCGGGGATCAGGTGCCGGAGCATCTCCCGTCCGCCCTTGCCTCTGTGCCGACGATCCACGCTCAGGTAGCAGAGGCCGCCGGCGGGGATGGGAAGCCAGAAGTTGATGAGCCGGTAGGCGATCACGCCGAGGATGGCCACAGCCCGCGGCGAGCCGAAGCCGACCAGGGTCGAAGTAAGTACGCCTTCGACAACTCCCAGGCCGCCCGGAGTGATGGGTATTGCCGCCAGAACGTTGGCCAGCCCATAGGAGACCAGCAGGGCATCGGGGTTCACGTAGTAGCCGAAGGCGGCCATGAAGACCCAGAGCGAGGCCGCATCCAGCAGCCAGTTTGCTGATGCGTAGAGGATGGCCTTCTTAAGCAGATCCGGATGGCTCTCCAGATCCGCAATGCGATGAGCGATCCGCCCCAGGATGTCCAGCACCCGATCGCGGGGTATGAAGCGCAGTTTCGCGCTCACGGAGTTAAGCATCATTTCCACCCGCTGCTCGCCGCGGGTGAAGAGAATCAGTAGTGCAAAGAAGACCGCGAAGACGAAGACGCCCAGCCCGGCAGCGACCGCATAGAGCGGGTCGAAGCCACGCAGGGGGATGGAGATGAGGAGCGCAAGCCAGAGGATGATGTTCAGCACCACCGCGGATCCGATTCCCTGGAGGGCGATAGCAAAGCCGGCATCGGTGGCGCGCACGCCGGAGTTGGTGAAAAGGCGCATCGACACCCCGGTACCACCCGCGGTCCCGGCCGGTATGACGTGGGAGAAGGCGAGCGAGGCCAGGTCGATGCGGAAGATCTTCCACAGCGAGGCGTTTCCTCCGGGCAGGAGCACTTCGGTGAGCCGGGCGTAGGCCGCCAAGGCGAGAAACTCGAGAATGATGCCTGCGCCGACCCAGGCAATGTTCACGCTTGCCAGCACGCTCAGTGACTTCCGGGCGCCTGCCAGCTGTGGAAGTATCAGGTATTCCAGGACCAGGACGAAGGCAGCGCCCTTCACCCCGCGGATGGCAAAGCGTCGAAGCCGGAGCCTGAAGCGAAAACCCTTCTTGCGAGGCGGCAAATTCCCCTGCGAGTCGGCGCCTTGGCCTTGGTTGTCCGCGATCAGAGGCCTCCGGATAGCCCTATAGTTATTGCAGCGGTAGGCAATCGTGGATACCGCCTGACTTGCGCTAACTTAGCATAACCACTCAATCGTGCACCCAAGGTGCGAGGGAGACCGTATGGCCGACACCCCCGAGGCGAGGAGAATCTTCCTTCGGAGGGTGCTCGTTGTAGAGGGTACCGCGATTGTCGGCGCAATTCTGATTTGGCTGCTCCTTTCGCTGCACACCTTCCTGCTCGACTTCCTCATCTCAGCCATACTTGCCATAGTTCTCAATCCCCTGGTTCGGCTGCTGGGGAAGCTTCGCATAGCCAGGTCGGCGGCGGTCGTGATCGTGGTTTTGCTGGGCGTTTCGGTGATGTCGCTGCTGCTTTATCTATTTACGAAGCCCCTTTACCGGGCGGGCGTCACCTTCGCCCATGAGCTCCCTTCCCTGGTGGCCCAAGCCCAGAGCGGAACCGGAAGGATCGGCTCGCTGATCAAGACCTTGCACATTGAGAACCTGGTGAATCAATCCAGCGCGAAGATCACCTCCGCTCTGACCAACTTCACCGGCCCGGTGCTCTCGGCCACCAGGACGGTGCTTTCCGGCATTGGCGGCTTCGTGACCATCACCCTGCTGGCGGTTTTTATCCTTTTGGAGGGGCCATCCATCGTGAACGGGATCAGCTCGCTGTTCCCGCGGGAGACGGCGGAGGCGATACGTCGGACGGTGCGGCATTCCCAGCGCTCGGTGGCCGGTTTCGTCCTGGGAAACCTCGCCACCTCGGTGATAGCCGGTGTCGTGGTCGGTGTTACCCTGGCGCTACTCGGAGTGCCATTCGTAATGCTTCTCAGCCTTTGGGTGGCGCTGGTGGATCTGCTGCCTCTGGTGGGCGGCCTGTTGGCCGGAGTCCCGACCGTGGCCGTCGCCCTTCTGCATTCCCCGGTGGACGGCTTGATCACCGCGGTGGTGTTCATCGCCTACCAGCAGGTGGAAAACCATATACTGAATCCGCTCATAATGGCTCGCACCGTAAGGTTGAAGACCCTTTGGATCCTGGTCTCCGTCATTGTTGGCGCGGATCTGGCAGGCTTCCTGGGGGCCCTTATCGGCATTCCGGTCGCCGCGATCGTTCAGGTCGTGGCCATGGAGATCTGGGGTTATTACCAGGCCGGCCGTGTTGGGGCCCAGAGTGCGGAAGCGGTTGAGGAGCTGCCGGAGGCGCCTGCCTAGGCGGAGGTCATCGAGCCGGCCAGGACCGTCCGCAGCCCGCGCTCCTGGATGGTCTCGAGCAGCTCTGCCAGGGCTTGGAGCATGGCGTGGGTCGAGCCCGGGGCTGAGGTGCAGTCGGAGTCGTGCAGCAGAATGGTTGCGCCGTCGATGCCGTGGCGCATGACGTCGGAGACGATACTCTCCTTGGTTGCCACCGCTCTCCAATCCCGCCCCCATGAAGTCCACAGCAGCGGCCTCAGGTCGAGCCGGCGGGCATGCACGAGTACGGCGGTGGACAGGACGCCATAGGGCGGACGCATCAGGTGCACGCGCTGTCCGCTGGTGTCCTCCACGAGCTCCTTGCCTCGCTTGAGGTCATAGCCAATGGTGGGGTAGGAGCGGAAGAGCGCGTTGCGGTGATAAAGACCGTGCAGGCCTACCTGGTGTCCTTGTTCGGCCACCATGCGCGCCACTCCAGGATGGCGTTTGGCCATGTCGCCGAGCATGAAGAAGGTGGCTTTGACCCTGTGATGCGCGAGCAGGTCGAGTACGAGCGGGGTGGAGACGGGGTCCGGCCCGTCGTCGAAGGTTATCGCCACCTCGCCTTGCGGCCTCACTCCGAGCAGGGAGGGCGCCAGGTGCTTGGTGACCGGGAAGAACCAGGTAAGGGCGGGTGCCGAGTGCAGGACCGCCGCTCCGGCAAAGAGTGCGGCTGACTGTGCTCTCGCGCGCACGGCCTCAGTTGCCCAGACCGGAGGAAGGCAGCAGCGTGAACTGGCTATTGTGCAGCTCCTGGGTGAGCCAGGAGATCTCGTTCAGCAGCTCGGCCGGGGTGACGTTGGCTCCGTCGATCTCGTAGGCATTGCCCGAGTGGGGCAGGAAGCCCGCCTTGCGATCGATCATCACCGGCTTCACCAGAGCTTGATGGTCTATCGACGCCCAGGCGATGTCCGCCGAGTTGACGAGCCCCTGGGGAGCGTAGGTGACCTGGGTGAGGCCGGTCTCCTCGGTGATCAGTCTGGCCGCCTTGGTGGCTGCCTCGATCGGAGCCACCAGGCGGAGGCCTGAGTTCATCGGCCAACCACCATTGAGGATAGTGATGCCGCTCGCCTGCAGTTCGGCGAGGTCGGTCGGGTATTGCTGGGCCAGAGGCCCCGTAACCACCGCACCGATGCCCAGCCGCGACATGGTGGCGAGCACCTGCGGATCGGCAAAGTCCTGGTTGCCGAGTTGCACCAGCGCGTAGGCGAATGGCGTCTTGAGTGCGGCCCTGTCCACGTTGATTTGCTGGGTGGCGGCGTTAACGGTGATGTTCAAGGCAGTGATCGCCAGAATCGCCAAGGCCGCGAACCTGAGTGCCAGGCCGGCCGGGCGCCGCCGCGAGTAGTTGCGGCCCCGGGCTCGCATCGCACCGATGACCAGGGCGTCTTCGAGGGCGGCACCGGGGTCGCTATGGAAGACGCCGGCTGCTCGGCGGGTGGTCAGCTCGGGATTGGCTCCGAGTTCGTGGACAGTCTCGATCAGTTCGGCGCGGGTCCTGGCCCATAGGGAGACGCCGGCCGCCTCCATCTCCATGACGTTGCGCAGTCCGTGGCCCTTTATGGGGTTGTAGGAGATTACCGGGACATGCGTGGCGAAGGCCTCGAGGGCGGTCAGGCCGCCGGCGTTCTGGATCATGACGTCGCAGGCCCGCATGAGCGAGGGCATCTGGTCGGTCCATCCCAGGACCAGGCCTACCCCGATCCGGGAAAGGCTTGCGCGCAGAGGCTCATTGCGCCCGCAGACAACCACGGGGAAGATGTCGTCGCTGGCGCTCAACGATAGGAGCGTGTCGCGCAGGTCGCCCACGCCCCAGCTACCTGCCACGATCAGCGCACTTGTCTTGTCGGCAGGGATGCCGAAGCGTGCCCGTGCCTCGGCTCGGTCCAGGGCGCCGGCCTCACGGAAGGCCTGGGCTACGGCCGGGCCGGTCACCACGGGGGTCATTCCAACCAGCTTCTCCACCTGCGCGACGGAGATGTTGTGCACGGCCATGTACGTGTCGACACCCTCGTCGACCCACATCGTGTGGACGCTGAAGTCCGTAAGGAATGTGTAGGCCGGGATTTTCAGCGGGCGCAGCAAGGCTCGCCGCGCTCGGCCCAGCACCAAGGAGGCGAATGGGTAGGTGGTGATGATGGCGTCCGCGCCGGTCTCCTTGACCCAGCGGCGCATCCGGGGAAAGAAGATCAGGTAGAAGAGCGTGACGATCGGCGGCTTGATGGGGCGGAAGGTGGCAAAGAGCCTGAAGAGGGCTTCGTAGCTCCAGGGTGCGTGGTCTAGTTGCAGTTCGTAAGTGCGCTCCAGGAACCGCCCGAACACGGGTGCCGCATCGAGGAAGTCCCGGATTTCAACCTCGTAGCCCCTCTCGCCGAGGAGCCTTGCCAACTCTTTGGCTGCCCCGTCGTGGCCCGCTCCCATGCGGGCGGAGACGAGCAGCACGCGTTTGGACATAAAGCTGTAACCTATCCCTCGTCGACGCTATGGTTTACTTTCTGGCTATCTGCGCAGCCATCCTCTACTCGCTAGCTGCGTTTGTCCAGCATCGGGAGGCCCAAAAGGCCCCGGCAGGCGCAGCGCTCAGGCTCTCCCTGCTGTCGCGTCTTGCAAAAAGGCCCATTTGGATCATAGGCGTCGCGCTGGACCTCTTGGCCTTTCTGGCGCAGTTCCTCGCGCTCAAGGGCGGTTCTTTGCTGCTTGTCCAGCCGATCCTGGCCTTCGGACTCACCTCCACGCTGGTTCTGGAGGCGGTGTTCGGCGCTCGTCGAGGCTTTGGGCGCGTGGCGGCGCTTTCGCTCCTCTCGGCCGCTGCGCTGGCGGTGTTCCTTCTCAGCACAAACATCAGCTCGACTAACGCCATTCCCTCGGCATGGTGGGGATTGATCATCGGGGCCGTGGCGGTTGGAGGCTTCTTTGCCTTCAAGTGGTTTTTCGGAGACCTGCAGGGAAGGGCGAGAGGCGTGGCGATGGGGCTTTCCGTGGGTCTCCTGCACGGCGCGGCAACCTTCGTGATCAAGGCGGCGGCCAGCGCGGTCTTGGTGGATGGCGTGCTCGGATCGCTTGACTCCTGGCCGGTTTACGGCCTGGTGGTGGTGGGCGCGATCGACTTGATACTGACGCAGTCGGCGTTTCAGTCCTCCCCGCTTTCGGTCACCATGCCTTTAATCACCATTCTCGAGCCGACCGTGGCCATGCTGATGGGTGTGGCCATACTGCGCGAATCCGTCTCTAGCCGCTTGGGCGGGGTGTTCCTTGCCGTCAACCTGGCGGCCATGGCGGCGATAGCTCTGGTAATCTCGGTTGCCGCATCGCGTCTTGTCGAAGCGGTGGAGGAAGAGGTATGAGCGGACGAGCAACCAGGTGAAACTCGTCGAGCAGGCCGATCACTTCGATCCCAACCCCGAGGCGCCCGGTGGCAATAGCGCATGGCTTTACGCCCACACGGGAGATCGCTGGAACGCCGCCCCGGCGCTTCCCGTGGGGAATCGGCATGGTCCGGTGATTCTTCTGGTGCACGGCCAGCCGGGAAGCGGCAGGTTTTGGGGGGCGTTGCCGGGACATCTGAGCCGTTTGGCGCCGGTGTACTCCTATGACCGCCCGGGCTGGGGCGTTCACCGCGCGGCGCCGGGGGATCTGCGTTACAACGCCCAGTGGCTATGCGCGGTTGCCGATCTTCTCGGTGGGCGGCTAACAGTGGTTGGCTACAGCTACGGTGCTGCGGTGGCCCTGGAGGCCATCGCCGTAGGCTGCAAGGCGATTGACGGGCTGGTGCTGGTTGCGCCGGCAGCCAACGGCCTGGCTGTGGGACCTCTGGACCGCGCATTCGAACCTTCCTGGATATCGAATGCGACGGCACACGCTGCGGCATGGGGAGCTTCGGGCCGGTTTCCCCCGCGGCTCGAGCGGGCTCTTCTCGCCGCCCACAGCCTGGCGGTGGAGTCCGGATCGCTGAGGGGCGACCTGATTCGGCTTCGCACTGGCGCGGCCGCGGCCGTTCCGGTCGCAATCGTTGCCGGCCTCGCCGATCGAACCGTTCCCCCCACATCGGTGTCAGCCCTTGCCTCCGCGCTGGGAACGGAGCGGGTGCGTTGGAGCAGTACCTCAGGGCACCTGCTTCCTCTGCGCCGGCCGCGCCTCGTGGCGGAGGCGGCCGCTTCGGTGATCCGGGCGGTGCACGGGTGATCGCGCCAAGAAATCTTTAGAAATTGCTTCCGGTGATGTACATGTCGAAAGGACTTGTATTAGAACTTGTATTATCAAGTTTTGGCTCGAGCGGGCGCACAACCGCGGTGCCTGTCGAGAACCGTGTCCTTGAGTTGGATATCCGGGGGAGCGCTAACCACATAGCGCGGAGTATCCGAATGGCTAATTGGCTGGGGGGCTAGTGGCCGATTGCCGAAGGTTTGGTGCGATTACCAAGACCGGAGGTTTTGGGTTGGAAACGGCGAAGCAGGCGACGTGGAACTACGAGTATTGGCGTCCACGAGCCCGGTGCAAGGATTACGATCCTGCTCTCTTTTTCCCCGTGGGTGTGACCGGTGACGCTGAGGTGCAGATCAAGACGGCTAAGCGCGTCTGCACCAATTGCCCGGTCTCGATGCTTTGCCTGGAGTTCGCCCTTCGAACCAACCAGGAGTACGGCATCTGGGGCGGCAAGGACGAGGAGGAGCGCCGGGTCATCCGCCGGATGCGCCGCCAGAGCCGCAAGCTCGCCGCAGCCTCCTAAGGCAAGATCGGCGCAGAGCCCCCTTCAGTTCAGGCGCGTATTCGCTCGGGATGCGAATAGACGTTGAAGTGATCCGGCCCAACGAAGCCCGCCAGGGTGATGTTGCACTCCCGGGCAAGCTCGATCGCCAGGCTGCTTGGTGCACCCACCGCCGCGATGATCGGTATCGATGCGAGAGCGGCCTTCTGCACCAGTTCGAATGCGATCCGTCCGGATAGGACCAGGACCTTGTTCTGGAGTGGCCAGTCTCCGTCCATGAGCGCCTTCCCGACGAGCTTGTCGACCGCATTATGGCGGCCGACATCCTCGCGGCATAGAAGCACATCCCCGGCGAGGTCCGCAAGGCCGGCGGCATGCACAGCGCCGGTCGTCTCGAACAAGCGCTGGCGCTTCCGCAGGCGCTCGGGCAGCCGAGTTAGCGCAGGGGCGCTGACGGCTGCATCTGAATCAATCGGTGCGACACGTTGGCGGACATCGGCGATGGTCTGGGATCCGCATACCCCGCATGCGCTCGAGACCGAAGTCGTGCGGGATCTTCCGCCTTCGGGGGTGTTTCGGAGCGAAACGGTGACGATGTTGTAGCGCTGCTCCTCGGTCGCAGCGAGGGTGCAATAACAGACGGTGGAGAAGTCCCGCCTCTCGGCGATGACGCCCTCGGAGGCGAGGAAACCCACTGCCAACTCGAAGTCATTCCCAGGGGTGCGCATGATTGTCGCATATGGCTCGGGGGGGAGCCCAGGAGCCTCGATGCGTATTTCCAGAGGCTCCTCGGTTATCACCTGGTCCGGCATCTCTGCTCCAAGGAAATTGGAGCGGAATCTAACTACGCGCGCCGTCGCGGTCGCGCGGCGAGGTTCGGAGTCGACTTTTACGCTCAATCTGCCCCCTTAGGCCCGCCACGGATACTCTTTTCGAGTATCGACAGATCCTCGTCCGTGTCAACGTCGAAGAAGGGGGAGAGGATTCCTTCTTCCGCCCAGCGGCTGTCCCGCCAGGTGATGTGGCCGCCGTCCAGAGCCGCTCGCACGGCATGGGGGTGCTGGTCACGCCCCAGCTCCACCGCGGATTCCAGGGCCGATCGGGACCATCGCGCGCACAGAGGCTGGTACGAGCCGTCGAAGGGCACCACCGAGGCCGCCCCGGGAAAGCGGGCGAGGAACGAAAGGGTGGTGGAGTCGATGTTGCCAAGGTCGCCGGAGACCACCAGCATCGAGGCAGGGCTTTGACCGAGGAGAGCGGTCACTCCCTGCCAGCCGGCACCGACCGCGGTCAGGGGGTTGCGGCGCTCGGTCCCCCGTATCCTTGGGAGCGACGTATATCCCGGCCCGATTTCGAATGCGTCAATTCCAGCTTGCAGGATCGCACCTGCCGCCCATTCCACCAAGGGCCGGCCGCCAAGTTGCGCCCGTAGCTTGTCGCCCGGAAAGCGCGAGGAGCGCCCGCCTGTCAGGAGCATTGCGTAGAGCTGTTTGGCCTCGGTCGTCACACTCCACAACCTACGCCGCCGCTCGCGCCGCTGAGTCATCCATCGGTTGGGTCGGCACCGAATCACCGTATGCACAAGAATGCAAGGGCGAGTACGACGCGCCCTGAAAGGGGCCTGAGAGCCGGGCTGTCCCAGCTAGAGGCACCAGACCTCCAAAGCCATGAAAGCGCTCCTATATTCATTGTGAAGCCGAGTTGGGGAGGGTGCCTTGGCGCGCATCACTGAGTCCTTGTGCAA
>JAJZLQ010000009.1 GCA_021850605.1 Actinomycetes bacterium | reverse complement strand
CTCCGATGCGATGCCGATGGCGATACCAGTGGCGCCCATGCCCATGCGCGCCTTGGCAATTGCGGAGCCGAGGGGCGTCCGAGTCCGTTTTACCTCGGGAGTAAATGTGCCCAGGAGATCAGTGTCGACCTGCGCCACACGAACCTCGAGGCCGACCTCGGCCCTTAGGGACGGCGCCACCAAAGGAAGCTTGTCGTGCTTGGTGGCCATGACTGCGCTGAGACCGGCGTACGGATGACCTGCTTCTCGCGAACCGAAGGCGGTGAATCGCGGCGGGGACCGGAAAGCCCGATTCTTGGACGCCCGTTCCCTAAAAATCCCCATGGCAGCAAGTCCCCTGACCGGTTCTATTTACGTACTCTTGTTCACGTATTATAAGACGTTAATTGATCTAGGGATCGCACGGACGGCCAGGCCGGAAAGAAAATGGCAGGCGATGCTCGCACGAAAGCGCCTACCGGTGAGTGGCGTCGCGGCCGCGAGAGCAGCAGGATTGCCGTGGATACTAGGCCCCAGCGCGGTGTTCGGTGTCTGCGCGGCACGCGAGGAGCCGGCAAACTCTAGGTGGAAATCGACCGCCGCGTGCGGCCTTCGATGACGCCCACCATGCCATAGCGCGAGCCCTCAAGCCGGCGCCGGGGCTCGCGTGATCCTGGTCGGGCTGGACTTCGACGGTCAAGACGCGTGGCCGGACGACGACTGGACCACCCTTTGCGCGGCGGCATTACGTCCATACAACAGTTGCCTCGCCAGGGAACTGCCACCGGCCGGAGTCAGATCCAACTTTCGCACGGCCAGCGCGCCGCGCATGACACATCGGGATTCCCCGGCTTGGCAACGCTGGTACGCAGCCGGGGGAAACAGGCTCTCTGCCGTGGCGAGCGGCCGACGTCGCCCTGGTAGCCGGAGCCAACCACTTTCCGCGCTCCGGGCCCGCCCCGCCCGACAACCGGAGAAACGCCTAACGTCGCGACGGCAATACACAGGACGTCCACTTGGCACAAGAACGCAAGCGAGATCAACTCGCAGTCCTCCTAGGACGTGGAGGCTCCTTCTTGGCTTTCGGGGAAGTCGCGTTGGAGATCAGGTCGAGCAGCTCCCCGACGCTGTGGGGCTGCTCCACCGCGTGCCTAAGGGGCCGATCGGCCACGATCTCGTACTGATTGCGGCGTCCGACCCGGCTGCGCTTCACGTAGCCCTCGGCCACCAAATCGGCGATTATCGCCTGCGCCGCGCGCTCGGTGATGCCGACCCTCTCGGCGATCTCGCGGCCACGAATGCCGGGATCGTTGGCGATGCAGACCAGCACGTGTCCGTGGTTGGAGAGAAAGGTCCACCCGGCCTTGTGGCGGGGGTTGTCACCGTGGGCTTCCTCTGGCACGCAAACGATAGTAGCCCGCTTCGTGAAACCGGTATCGCGCATAACCACCCCGGCTCTGATTCCTCAAGCAAGGGGTCGGATTGCAGCCAACTTCTATCTATGGTCTATAATTCACGAAGTAATCTTCGTCGATTATCTCGGAGTAGAGGAGTTCGGATGCTGAGGACCGCCGGCGAACTAGGACTGGGTGCGGCGGTGGCCATCCCGTTGCTCAATGCCGTTCTTACCATCTCGATCAGGGGCGGCAAGGCTTCACGCCGGTCTGCGGCCCTCGCCTGGCTGGGCGCAGTGGGGGCATTGGTCGCTCTGGTCTCGGTCGCCCTTCACGGCAATTACCTGGTCGGCCTTCCGGCGGGTAACTCGCTACTTCAGCTGCGGGCGGATCGCCTGACCGCCACTCTCGCCCTCTTCATCGCAGGCGTCGGGGCGCTCGTGAAGAGCTTCTCGGTGCGCTATCTCTCCCAGGACGGGATGGCCTGGCGCTTCGCCGCCGGCGCAGACCTGGTGGTCGCGTCCATGACGGTCGTGGCCACCGCCTCCAACATCACCTTGCTGGCAATCGCCTGGATTGGCGCGGGTATCTCCTTCGCGGCGGTCCTCGGATACCGCAGGGACCTCCCCGGGGTGTCCCGAGCGGCAAGAATGGCCCTTTGGCACTTCGTCGGCGGTGACGCCGCTCTGGCGATCGCGGTGGCGATCGTCGTGGCCAAGCTAGGCAACCTCAAGCTCGGAGGCGGCCCGACCCTGGCCCAGGCGGCGGAACGCCTGGGCTGGGCCGCTATCCCGGTGGCCGCCCTCATCACCTTGGCCGCCCTCACCCGCAGCGCGCAAGGCCCGATGGGCCGCTGGCTGCCCGCAAGCATCGCTGCGCCCACGCCGACCTCCGCCCTCCTTCATGCCGGCGTCGTCAACGGTGGTGGGATCCTCCTCATACGCATGGCCGGTCTTGCCCAAAGCAGTGCCTGGGTCGCCGGGGCCGGTCTTGCCATCGCGGTGGGGACCGCGTCCATCGCGACACGCCTGATGCGCCACCGTGCAGATGTCAAGGGAGAGCTCGCTTACTCGACGGTCGCCCAGATGGCCTTCATGACCGCGGAGGCTAGCGTCGGGGCCTATCTCGCGACGCTGGTGCACCTGATGAGCCACGGGGCCTTCAAGGCGAGCCTCTTCCTCTCCTCCGGATCGCGAGTGCGCCGGGGCCGGGGCGCCGGGGCGCACCGCTCGGAGAGCTCGGCCACGGCCACGGCCACGGCCAAGATTTTTGCGGCAACTGTTGCAACCGCGGCAGGCGCGGCCGCATTGGCCGCCACTCTGCTGGTCGGAAACGGCGCGGCCCACCGCGGTGGAGAAGTCCTTGCCGCCTTCGTGGTGGCGACGGCCGCCTCCGCGGCCTGGACCTTCACGCGGCATATTCCAGAGGCGCTCTGGGCGGTGATCGCAGGAGTAGCAATGGTGATCGTGGCCTCGTTTGCCTACGCGGGCTCCGTTGTGCTCCTCGGGCAGTGGATGGCGCCGTCGGTGCCGACGCCTGCACACGGAGTGCTCGCGCCGATGTGGCTGCTGGCGCTGGCCGCGGTCTCCGCGATGGTCGCCCTCGCCGGCCGGACCCGGCGCCTCGGTGCGAGCCTTACCGCATGGTCCATTGATGCGGCCACCGCTACCGCTGCCAGGGAAAGAGTGCCCGGATTCCTGCTCAGCCTGCGCGGCGGCGCGGGCGAGCAGGCTGCCGAGCTCGAAGAAGGAGACGCCGCATGATCGAGATGACGACCGATCGAACCGGCTTGATGGAAGACGTCGAGGAGGCGGCCAGGGTCATCGCCCCGCTATGGCCCCTCGACACCTTCGTCGCGGTCAACCCCCTATGGGATCTTCGCCATCTCGGATTCCACGGAGCCATCCGCGAGTCCCGCCCGGTGCTCGGGGTGCGCGGCTACCCCTCGGCGGGATTCATCGCCCATCAGATCTCCCAGGGAAGGATCACCGAACAGGATCTGGAGGCGGCCCGCGCCTCGTCAAGGGCTCCGGGGCGGGCGGGACGGCCGGAGCGGAACTATACGCTGACTCGCGCCGAGGAGTACGACCGGGCAACCGGGTCGGACTACGCCGACAAGCTCGACCGGGAGGTCGCGAAGTGGTGCGCCGCCTTCCTTGCCGGCCAGGGTGGTGCGCAAAGCGGCTTCCACGCCGCATGGCGCGAGGCGGTCATCAGGGACCCCGGAGCCAGGCGCCTGCTGGGAAGAGCGGGGAGGGCGGCGCTGGCCTCCGTGCCCGCCGATCCCGAAGCGGCGGTGCTCAAGGCGTTGGAGGACCTGAAGGTCGACGGGGACGAGCGCGTGCCCCAGCTGTCCGCGCAGCTGGCCCGTATGCCGGGGTGGGCGGGACACGCAAAGTGGCGATCGCTTTGGGCGGGCGAAAATGCCCCCGGCCCGTCAATCGAGTTGATCGACTACCTGGCGGTAAGGCTCTCCTACGAAGCTGCCCTGCTCCAGGGCCTTCAGCCGGCCAACAAGGGCGGGAGTCGACCGCCTTCGACCGCGGGTGGATCGCAAGGGCCGCGCCGGGCGGCTGGAAAGGCGGGCTCCGATCCCGGCTCAGGGCATGCGGATTCGGAGCGCGGCGACGTAGCGCTGGCCGCATACGAGATCCACTATCGCGACATCCTC
>JAJZLQ010000106.1 GCA_021850605.1 Actinomycetes bacterium | reverse complement strand
TGGCAAGGGCTACTGGCTGGTGGCCTCCGACGGGGGCATCTTCAGCTTCGGCGATGCCAACTTCTACGGCTCGATGGGCGGGACGGTGCTCAACAAGCCGATCGTGGGCTTAGGCGGGTAGAGTCAAACTACGGAGCACTGGCCGGCACCCTCCGTGGGCAGGACCGGAGCGCCAAGGGGAACAGCCCGTCGGCGGCCGTTTGCGGTGCGATATCCACAAAGCCATGACCGCTATGAGCTGACTCCTGGGCGTAGACTCGCAGTTGGTAGAAGCTGCCCGGCATCATTTGGCACGGCCAATGCCCAGCGCATGGCCAAGGCCGGGAATGGTGCCGCCGCCACGAGCGACAACTGGGCATCGCCACACACGGAGATGTGATGAGTCAATCGAACAAGGCGGGCTTCAGCTCGCTTCAGGATCGCTATCTGCTGACTGAGGGGAGCGTACCCCTATCGGGGATCCAGGGGATCGTGAGAGCGCTGCTGGACTCGGCGCGCGCCGACGCAGCCGCAGGGCTGAACATCCCGGTCTTCATCAGCGGCTACCAGGGCTCTCCGCTCGGGGGTCTGGACACCGAACTCGAGCGCTCCAGCGCCGTGACCGGGCCCGGCAACATCGTCTTCCGCCCCGGCCTCAACGAGGAGCTCGCCGCCACCTCCGTGGTGGGAACCCAGCTCTTGGAAGGGTGGCGCAAGGAGGGGGTCGACGGGGTCACCGGGGTCTGGTACGGCAAGAGCCCGGGCGTGGATCGCGCCACCGACGCCATGCGCCACGGTAACGTGATCGGCACCTCCCCCACTGGAGGGGCCATCGCTCTGGCGGGCGACGATCCCGCCGCCAAGTCCTCCACCGTGCCGGGCTGCTCCGATGCCACCCTGGCGGCCCTGGGCATGCCCGTCTTTTTCCCGGGCAACACCGCCGAGATGATCACCCTCTTCCGCCACGCTGTTGTCATGTCGCGGGCCTCCGGGCTTTGGGCCGGCTTCAAGGTGGTCACCAAGGTGGCGGACTCGACCGGCGTGTTCCGGGTCGCCCCGCAGCTCCAGCCGGTCCTCCCCACCATCGAGGTGAACGGCCGCCCCTTCCGCCACCGCCCCAGCGCCGAGCTGCTCGGGCCGAACCTCCTGGCCTTGGAGGAGAGCATGGTCGGCGTGCGCCTCGAGCTGGCGCGCGAGTACATCCGCCTCAACAACCTGAACCCGGTGCACGGCTCGCCTTCGGCCACCCTCGGCATCGTCGCCACCGGCACCACCTACTTCGACCTGCTGACCGCCTTGGCGGAGATGGGGCTTGCCGACTCCCCCGCCATCCGGCTCATGAAGGTCGCCGCGCTTCATCCGCTCGACCCCTCCTCGATGGTTTCCTTCGCCCAGGGCCTGCGCGAGATACTGGTGGTGGAGGAAAAGGGCCCCTTCGTCGAAAGCGCAATCAAGGAGATCCTCTACGGGCGCGCCGGGGCGCCGCTGGTCACCGGCAAGGTGGACGACAGGGGCGTGGCGCTGGTTCCCAAGTACGGGGCGCTCGAGGCCGACGACGTGACCCGATCGGTGGGCAGGCGCGTGCTGGCGCACTTCGAGGCGCCGGGTGTGGAAAAGCGCATAGCCGAGCTCGACGCCATCGCCGAGCGCAAGATCGAGGTGCTGGAGCAGCGCACGCCCTTCTTCTGCTCGGGATGCCCCCACAACACCTCCACCCGCGCAGGGGACGACACCGTGGTCGGGGCGGGGATCGGCTGCCACACCCTGGTGCTTCTCAACCCCTCGCGCAGGGGCAAGCTCACCGGGGTTACCCAGATGGGAGGCGAGGGCGCCCAGTTCATCGGGATGGCCCCCTTCTCCTCGGCCTCACACTTCGTGCAGAACATGGGGGATGGGACCTTCCACCACTCCGGCTCCCTGGCGATCCGCGCCTCGGTGGCCGCCGGAACCAACATCACCTACAAGATCCTCTACAACGATGCCGTGGCCATGACCGGGGGCCAGAGAGTGGAGGGCAGGCTGGCCATCCCCGAGCTGATCGAGCTGCTTTACGTGGAAGGGGTCTCCAAGGTGGTGGTGACCGCCGACGACCCCACCCGCTACCGCACCGTCGACCTGCCTCGCCAGATCAAGGTCCGCCCGCGTGAGGAGCTTCCCGAGGTGGAGCGGGAACTGGCCCGGGTTCCGGGCACCACCGTCATCATCCACGACCAGCTCTGCGCCATCGAGAAGCGCCGGCGCCGTCGTGCCGGCAAGCTGGACACCCCCAAGGACATCGTGGTCATCAACGAGCGCATCTGTGAGGGCTGCGGGGACTGCGGGGAAAAGTCCAACTGCCTCTCCGTCGAGCCGGTGATGACCGAATTCGGGCGCAAGACCAGGATCAACCAGGGCTCCTGCAGCCACGACCGCTCCTGCCTGAAGGGCGACTGCCCCTCGTTCCTGCTGGTTGAGCCCGGCAAGGGAAAGACCAAGGCACATCCGCTCCCGAGCCTCGAGCTCTCCGATCCCGAGATCCGGGTGCCGGCCCAGGGGACGCGGATCCGCATGGTCGGCATCGGCGGGACCGGCGTGGTCACTTTGGCCGCCATCCTCGAGGTGGCCGCCACCCTGGACGGCCTCTACACGGTGGGCCTGGATCAGACCGGGCTCTCCCAGAAGGCCGGCCCCGTGGTATCGGACCTGCATATCACCGCCGATCCCCGCGCCGAAGCGGTCACCCATCCCGCCGGCACGGCCGACCTGCTGCTCGGCTTCGACCTGATCGGCACCGCCTCGGAGAAGAACCTGCGTGTGGCAAGCCCGGACCGCACCCGGGCGGTGGTATCCACCAGTTACGTGCCCAACGGGCGCGAGGTGGCCGACCCCTGGCACCAGGGGCCCACCCCTGACGCGGCCCTCAACGCGGTGGCCAGGTTCACCTCTCCACACGGATCCTTCCGGCTTCCCGCCCAAGTCCTGGCCGACACGCTCTACGGGGACGAGATCCCCGCCAACGTCATGGTTCTCGGCGCGGCCTGGCAGCTGGGCCTGCTCCCCCTCAGCCTGGAGTCACTCACCAAGGCCTTCGAGCTGAACAAAGTGGCGGTCAAGACCAACCTGGAGGCCTTTGCCTGGGGACGCATGGCCGTCGCCCACCCCGAGACCATCCAGAGCGTTCTCGATCCCAAGGCCCCGGCCAAGGAGGTCTCCTCCCGCATAGCCAAGCTCGCCGAGAAGCTGGGCCTTCCCGCCGGCGCCTACCGGGAGATCGCCCTCAAGCGTGCCGACGATCTGGCCGCCTATCAGAACGCCGGTCTTGCCAAGGGCTACCTCGAGCGGGTCGAGGAGTTCCGCAAGAGGGCGGAAAAGGTCTTCGGCGCCGACGAGGAGCTTGCCTCCGCCTTCGCCCGCAACCTCTACAAGCTCATCGCCTACAAGGACGAGTACGAGGTTGCCCGTCTCCACCTGGAATGGGTTGCCGGAGAGGGCTCGCAGGCAGCCAAGGCCACGATGCTGCTCCACCCGCCCGTGCTGAGGGCCCTCGGGATGAAGCGCAAGATCAAGCTGAACAAGAGTGCCAAGCCGGCCATGACCGCACTGCACGCCGTGCGCGGTCTGCGCGGCACCCGACTTGACCCGTTCGGGCGCTCCGACATCAGAAAGCGCGAGCGGGCTTTGGCCGGCGAGTACGAGGCAGCCATGCTGGATGCGCTGGCCAAGGCCGGCGCCGACCAGGCCGGACTGCTTAGACGCATGGCCGAGCTCCCGGATCTGATCCGAGGCTACGAGAGCGTAAAGGAGCGCAACCTGGCCCTCTACGACCAGGCATGGGCCGAGGCCCGCACGGAGCTGGGAACCTCCCGGGCCTCGCTCTCCTGATCCGGCTGCCGCCGGTGCCATCGATTGCAGCGGTGCTAAGTTGACGGCGCCGGTAGTGGATATATTGTTGCTACTGGAACGCTGAACCCCGCCGCGCCGGAAACGTCGGGCTGCGACCGACCTGGGACGGAAAGGCCAAAGCTTGCCAGAGGACGCGAGGCCGAACCGGACCGGTCACGAGAGCGGGATCCACCAGCCCAGCAGCACACGCTCCGCGGAGCCGACCCACAGCGGGCGTCGCGCG
>JAJZLQ010000100.1:23437-25282 GCA_021850605.1 Actinomycetes bacterium | reverse complement strand
CGACAAGATCGGTGTGCTCTCCGCAGGGCGCCTGGTACAGATGGGCACGCCCGAGGAGATCTATCAGCAGCCGGTGGACTCCTTCATCGCCCGCTTCACCGGCCTTGCCGGTGAGTTCAGCGGACGGGTTCGGGCCAGGCTCGCCGACGGCCTGGTCGAGGTGGAAGTGCCCGACGCCTCGGCGGTCCTCCATGCCAGGGCGGTGGGCCCGCTGCGGCCCGGGGACACGGTGTCTCTCGCCATGCGGCCCTTCGCGCTGGGAATCTGCGACGCCGATGAGCGTTCGATCGAGGCTAGGGTCTTGGACGTCGCCTATCGCGGCAGAGGATACGAACACGCGCTTTCCATTGGCGGGAGCGTGATCTCCTCGGTGTTTTGCGCCGAGAGGCACCCGCGTGGAAGCCGCATCTTCGTATCGGTGGATCCCGCCGGCTGCCTGGCATTCTCGCGGGGTGAAGAGTTGGCGATGACTGCCACACCCGATTCAAGCGTTGACGGCGCCGACGACGACGTTATTGCATTCGATCTGACGGAGTATGCCCTATGAGTTCGTTTGTACTGGTGGCAGCGGTCTTTCTTGCATCGTCGGTGGAGATGGTGGAGGCCCTCACCATCGTCCTGGCGGCGGGAACCACCCGCAGCTGGCGCTCGGCGCTGGAGGGAACCGGTGCGGCCATCTTTGTGCTCGGGGTGCTGGTGGCGGTAGTCGGAGTGCCTCTGGTCAAATACGTGCCGATCTCGACCATGCGGCTGGTGATCGGGGCTCTGCTCTTGATCTTCGGCCTGCAATGGTTGCGCAAGGCGATACTGCGGGCATCGGGGTTGAAGGCCATGCACAATGAGGACGAGATTTTCGAGAAGGAGGTCGCCCGGCTGGGCGCCATTCCCGGGTCGTCTTCCGGACGCGACGCCACCGCCTTCACCGTGGCCTTCAAGGGAGTCTTCCTCGAGGGCCTAGAGGTGGTGATAGTGGTGCTGACCCTGGGCGTGGCCAACCACCGCCTGGCCCTGGCGGCCTGGGCAGCCGCGGCGGCGATCCTCGTCATCGGCCTGGTCGGGGTAATCGTCTCAAGGCAGCTCTCCAAGGTTCCGGAGAACGCAATGAAGATGGCGGTCGGGCTGATGCTGGTCAGCTTCGGGAGCTTCTGGTCCGGTGAGGGCATGGGCGTCCACTGGCCCCTCTCCGACCTCTCCATCCTTGGCTTGATTGCCCTTTACGGATTGGCCACTCTGGTCATGGTCAAAGTCCTGTCAGGCGTTCGCCCGGGACTGGCGCTGGCGGAGGAGGCGCAATGACCCGGGCTGCCAAGGCCTTTGCCATGTTCTGGTGGGACTTCCTCGTCGGCGATACCCCTGAGCTCACAATCGGCATCCTTGTGGCGCTGGGGGCGGTCTATCTCTTCCCCAAGGGGTCGACGCTGGCAGGGGCCGTGCTCTACGGGGTCGTGGTGGTGACGGTGGCACTATCGCTCGCCATCGAGGCCCGCCGCTTCGCCAAGCGCTCGGGGCGCGGCGGCTAAACCGCCCGCGAAGACAAAGCGCCCGCTTTTTCCCTCAATTGGCACTACCGATGGTCTAGATTCCCATACGGGTCGCTGCATCGGGTCGCCATAATGACATGCTTGTGATCTGCAGGGGGGCAGAACAATGAATACCACTTTCACCCGTAGGCTTCTACGTGCCGCCGGCGGGCTGGTGCCGTTATCGCTGTTGGCAGCAGGTGGGGCAGCCGCTTCCTCTCCGCCTCTGGCTCAAGCCGTTCGGGCGGCCGGCGATCTGGTGCCGCTGATGAGCGTGGGGGCCGTGATCCATACGCAAGGCCCACCATCCTCGGCCACCTGCGCT
>JAJZLQ010000100.1:0-23427 GCA_021850605.1 Actinomycetes bacterium | reverse complement strand
TTGCTTTAACACCTTCGGCATCGCCTGTTACGCGCCATCGGACATGGCCCACGAATACAACTTCAGCGGCGCCTATGTCCGAGGAGACACCGGCGCCGGCCAGACCATAGTCATCTTCGACTCCTACGGCTCCCCCACCATCCGCCACGACCTGGCCACCTTCGACAAGGCCTACGGGCTGAAGTCCCCGCCTTCGTTCCACATCTACTATCCCGAGGGCAAGCCGGTCCTCAACTACCAGGGACTGCCCAGCCCGGCCAACTACAACAACAAGGCCATCGCAACCGAGGTCGGTTGGGCCTATGAGACCACCCTCGACGTCGAGTGGGCCCACGCAATGGCACCGGGCGCCAACATCGCACTGGTAACCGTCCCGGTTGCGGAGACCCAGGGAGTTCAGGGGCTGCAGAACCTGGAGAACGCCCAGCGCTGGGCGCTCATGAACCACATTGGCAACATATGGTCGGACTCCTTCGCCACCACCGAACAGGCCTTCCACAACCCGGCCGTCCTCATGGGCCTCAACAGCCTCTACGCCCAGGCCGATGCCGCCGGCATCACCCCACTCTTCGCCTCGGGTGACTCAGGGGTGGCCAATGCCAACCTGCAGGGCAAGACCTACCCCTACCCGACCGTCAACTTCCCCTCCTCCAGCCCGAATGTCCTCTCGGTGGGCGGGACTCAGATCAATGCCTCCAATCCCGCCGCCCCGATCACCTCCTACCAGCCCGAGGCGGTTTGGAATGACCACTACGGCGCAGGAGGGGGCGGATTCAGCGTGGTCTTCGGGGAGCCCGCCTTCCAGAGCACCGCGCGCATCAACGACCCGAGCGGCATGCGAGGATTGCCCGATGTCTCCTACAATGCCGCGGTTATCTCGGCGGTGAACATCTATGAAAGCTTCGACCCGATCTACGGCCCGGGCTGGGTGCCCATAGGCGGCACCAGCGCGGCCACTCCCCAGTGGGCGGCGGCCTTGGCGGTGATAAACCAGGCCGATGGAGCACAGGGCTTCATCGCCCCCAAGCTTTACGGACTCTCCGCCTCGGCCTATGCCTCGGCATTCCACGACATAACCGTCGGCAACAACAGCTTCGGCGGGATCACCGGCTATAACGCCGGCCCGGGATGGGATCCGGCCAGCGGCCTGGGTACGCCCAACGTGGCCGGCCTGGTTGGCGCACTCAAGACTCCCTAGCCCCGGCATATGCCGCCTCCGGCTCCACACCCGGCCGGGGGCGGCCTCCCCGCGAACCAGTTGCGGAGCGCGCCAGGCCGAGCCAGGCTTGATCCCATGGATGAAACTCCCCTCGAACTCGAAAAGCTCCGGCAACTGCTCGACCGGAGCACCGAGACGGCCGGCGCCCACCTTCGCTCGGTGATCACCCCCGACCGCCGCCTGAGCGCGCGTCAACTGTGCGAGCGCCTGGGAGGAATGCGCCTTCTGGTGGTGGCCACCGCGACCCTCGACGGGCGTCCGCTGGCGGGACCGGTGGACGGATACTTCATCCACGGTTCCTGGTACTTCGGCTCCGCAAGGGGATCGGTGAGGATGAGGCACCTGGAGGCACGGCCCGTCGTAAGCGCCACACATCTTGCCGGCGAGGACTTTGCCGTCACCGTACATGGCCGAGCCGAGCTCTTCGATATCGCCGGCCCGGTCCATCCCGAACTCCGGGAGGCAATGCTTGCGCATTATCTGCCACTGCAGGGCCCCGCCTTCGCCGAGTGGCTGGAGAAGCCCGATCTGCTTGGAGCTCGCATCGAGGCCTCCAAGATGTTCACCTTTTACGCCGGCGCCGATTGACCATCCGGGAGGAGTCATTGGCGCTCGGGCGTCTCCGGCGCCTTCCCCCGATCGGCTCGAGGCTTCCTCCCCGCCGCAAACGAAGATCGCCGACCCTCTGGGCCGGCGACTCGTCTGATTCAATTGCTCCGGGGGAGAGACTCGAACTCTCAACCCCACGGTTAACAGCCGCGTGCTCTGCCAATTGAGCTACCCCGGAGTGTGCTCTTATAAGTTAGCAGGCCTGCGCCAGGAGATATGCCGCATTGCGCCCGCGGTGAGTGGCCACTGAGGCGGCGTAGCGCAGGCCGCTCAGGCCTCGAGCATCCCCTTCAACTCCCCGCCGGCGTCCGCGGAACGCAGCCTCACCTTGGCACGGTGCTCGAGCTGGCGGACCCGCTCCCTGGAGACGCCGAGACGGGATGCGATCACCTCGTCCGAGACGGGCTCGGGTGAGGCGCCAAGGCCGAACTTCATGGTGATTACTGCGCGTTCCTTCTCGGTCAGGACTCCCATCGCCTTGACCAGCGCCTGCCTCAGGGCGGCACCTTCCACCTCCGAGAACTCCCCCCGTGACCCGGCGTCCTCGATCACGTCGATCAGGGTCGCCTCGCCCGAGCCGTCCCCGCCCAAGCTCTGGTCGAGCGAGACCGCTTCCACCTGCAGGGCGAGAAGGTCGGCCACACGCCGAGCCGGCAGCTGGCTCGCCGCAGAAAGCTCGTCCAAGGTCGGTTCGTGCGAGAGCTCCTGCATGAGCAGCTGGCGCGTGCGCGAAACCATGCCCAGCTCCTCGGCGACGTGCTGGGGCAAGCGGATGGTCCCCTTCTGCTCACCGATGGCCCGGGCCATGGCTTGGCGAATCCACCAGGTCGCGTAAGTGGAAAAGCGGAACCCCTTGTGATAGTCGAACTTCTCCGCCGCCCGCATGAGGGCGATGTTTCCCTCCTGGATGAGATCGAGGAAGGAGACGCCCCGGTAACGGTAACGCTTGGCGATCGAGACGACAAGGCGCAGGTTGGAGTTGGTGAGGGTCACCTTGGCCGCTTCGCCATCGTCGATCAGAGCTTCGTCGGAGGCATGGCCGCCTCCGTCGAGGCAGCGCTGCAGTGCCAGGCAGCCGGTCTCGATCCGCCTCGCCAGTTCAGCCTCCTCGTGGAAGTTGAGCAGGGGGTACTTGGAGATCTCCATCAGGTATTCGCGCAGCGAAGCTTCGGATTCCGGGCCCGCCGCCGCCCGTTCGCCTCTGGTACTCATGGGTCCCTCGACACGATAATGACCACCTCCGCCTAGATCGCCGCCGGCTCGTCCTCGAGCCCTTCGGCAAAGTAGGCCAGTAGGACGCCTACCGCCTCGTCACGCGTCTCAGACTCCCGCAAGCGCGCTTGCCACTTGCGGATGTAGCCGAGCGACTCGGAGATCTCCATCGCCCGCTTGGCGTCGATCGTCTCGGCGCCGTCGCGCCGGCGCAATGTTCGAATCATCGAGTCGATCGCCCGCTCGCCGTGGCGCTCGACCAGACGGGAGATCACGTCCACTTCGTCCTCTTTGGACGGATCGATCAAGAGTCGCATCAGCAGCCCGCGGGCAGCCGGGGAGAGCCGCTCAGCCCGCTCCACCACCTCGTCCGCCGAGGAGCAGGAGCCGAGTGAGCGGACGAGTTCGATGTGGATCGGATGGACAAAAAGGAACACCGGCATGAACGCCGAGAGTTCGCCCGGGCGGGCAGCCAGCAGGCGGATCGCCTCGTTGTAGGGGCGTTGGGAGGAGTCCAGCAGCTCGGCAAGGGAAAAACGAGGCACCTCGGCGATGGGCCGGGTGGGCGCGGAATCCATATCCTCCGGCTCCGGCGGAGGAGGCTCCTGGCCATCCTCGTTGGCCGTGGCACGCGAGCGGGCACGGGAACGGCGTACTTCGCTGGCCAGCCGACGCTCGAGCTCGTCGAAGTCGAGGCGGCACAGGCGCGCCACCTGCATGAGATACTCACCTCGCACAAGCTGGTCGGGATGCTCGGCGATGATGGAAATGGCCTCGGAGGAGGCGGTGTAGCGCGCCTCGATGCTGGACAGGTCAGCCGCGGCGAAGTGGCGGTTCAGGCGGAAAGCCATGAAGGGCTTGGCCCGCTCCACGCAGGCCGCGAGTAGCGCCGGATCCCGCTGGGCCAGCGAGGAGGGGTCGTCCCCTTCCGGGAAGGTCGCCACCTTCACGTTGAGCTTGAACTTGCGCTCCCATTCGTATATCCGCTCGGTGGCATTGGCGCCGGCCTTGTCCCCGTCGAAGGCAAGCACGATGTTCTTCGAGAAGTTCTTAAGCCGGTCGAGGTGGTCCTCGGTAAGGGCCGTGCCGCAGGTGGCTACGGCGATGGGTATACCGGATGCGTGGAAGGCGATGACATCGGTGTAGCCCTCGCAGATGACCGCCCGGTCACCGCGCACTATCTCCGCCTTGGCCCAGTTGAGACCGTATAAGGTGCGCCGCTTGTGGTAGTAGTCGGTCTCGGGAGAGTTCTTGTACTTCGGAGGCTCGTTCTCCCCCGGGTATCCGCGCCCGGGAATCACCCGGCCTCCGAAGGCAACCGGATTGCCCGAGGCGTCGAAGATGGGGAAGACGATGCGGCCGGCGAACATGTCCCTAGCGCGGCCCCCCGCCTCGTAGCCAAGGCCGGCCGCCACGAAGAGCGTGGAGGAGACCTTGAGGTGAGAGAAGAGGCGTCCGGGGTCCAGGGGCGACAGCCCTATCTGGAAGCGCTCTTCGATCTCGGGGGTGATGCCGCGCGAGCCAAGATAGGCGCGGGCGTCATTCCCCTCTGCCGATCCCTCCAGGTGCCCGCGGTAGAAGGCGATGGCCGCCTCAAGAACCTCGCGGATCTTACGCGTTTCGCGCCTGCGCTCCGACTCCTCGGCGGATTCGCGCGCGATGCTCACTCCCGCCCGCTGGGCCAGGAGCTCGACCGCCTCCTGGAACTCGAGATGCTCCATCTGGCGGACGAAGCTTATGGCGTCTCCGGAAGCGTGGCACCCGAAGCAGTAATAGACGCCCAAGCCGGGGTTCACTGAGAAGGAGGGGGTGCTCTCGCTGTGGAAGGGGCAAAGGCCGATGTAGCGCGTGCCCACCCGGCGCAGAGCCACATGCTCGCGAACCAGGGCGAGCATGTCCACGCGCTCTCTAACCGCGGCAATGTCAGCGGGTGAGATGGACAACCTCAGGCCTCCAGCCCCCGGCAAAGCCCCCTGGACCACCCGTGGGGACGAATAAAAGCGTAGCCCCGAGGAGCTACACGCCCCGATGACCTTGGACCCTTTCGCGCCCGGTAGACGGTGATCGCCCCCGAGGCTCGATCGGTTTTCCCGTTCCGCGTCCATAGGCAGGCATGTGAGCGAGTGGGCATTGGAGACGGTCGCCTGGATCAGCGCCGCAGGCAGAGATTCGGGCGCCCTCTCGCAACCAAAAAACCTCAGCGCCGCGGCCCGGGGCTCAGCACTGGAGGTAACAAGCATCGCTCAAGTGGAATGCGGCTACGTGGCGAGTGCAACAGCGTCCCCGGTAAAAGGACGGCGAACCTCGTGCGCGTCAAGCCAACGGCAGCCGGCACCGCCGACCCCGGACGGGAGGCCTGGACGCCGCGTACGGCACCGCGCGCTACCCGGCAATCCTGACCGCGGTCCGGTCCCAAACGGCTCCGGAGTCGGTGGTCGTCCAAATGTAGCTCTGCGATACCGATCCCTGGTCGCCGAATACATAGCCCCGAGAGCCGAAGAACGCCGCCGAGTAGGTGTCTCCGCCGTTCGAGCCGACTCCCGGGACCAGCTGCCAGCTCGCTCCGCCGTCGTGGCTGACGAGCAGCGGACTGCGCCCGCCGCCGGCAAAGGCGGTGGTCGGGGAGATGAAGGCGACCATCCCCAGGTAACCGTTGTTCAGCTGCGTGCTCGCACAGGGTGAGGTAACTCCCAGGCAGTCGGCGCGCGTAACCCACTGCAAGCCGTCACTCGAGTTCACGAAGACGGACTTGGGCTGGAAGCCGGCACTGGGCTGGCCCGCGCAGATCACCATCGCCTGGCCCTGGGGATTGACCGAGGCCACCGCATAGAAGGCGTTGGCACACCCGCCGATCGAGGACTGGGTCCAGCTCGCACCGCCGTCTCGGCTCCGGTATACGCTCTCCTGGTTGGGAGCCGGTGCACCTAGGGCCGCACCGAAAAGAGGTGGAACAAAGACATAGCCCACCTTGGCGCTCGGCCGCTGCAACCAAGTAGCGCGCAACCCCGGCCCTTGCAAGACGCTCCCGGACCGAACCACCGCTGGAGGCAGGTGCGAATCCACACCAAAGGTCCTGCCTCCGTCGTTGGAGATGAAAAGCTTCAGCGGGCACGCGGCAACCGCCGACTGTTTGGCGGCCGCCGGGCAGAGGGCCTCCAACATCCAGATCGAGCCGCCCACCGTACTCACTGCCAGGACACTGCCGGCCTGCGGGTCGGGGGTGAAGCTCTTGCCCGCATCATGAGAGACAAAGAGTTCCGGCCCATAGGCGAAGACGTCACCCTGGCCGTCACTTACCACGTCGGCCACGCCCATGTTGTGCCCGCACAAGAAGTGGCCGAAGGTTACCGGAGCGACGAAAACCCCCGGCGATGCTTGCCGGGCGACCAACATCGCGCATCCCTGGGCCGAATATTGCTCCCAGAAGAGCCCCCATGCCCGTCCCGGTGCGGGGAAGTCGACCCAGACCGGATAGTACGGGGCAGCCGGCTGAGCCGGAGACGTGGTGGCGATGGTCGTAGTGGCCGCTTTGGCACCGCCGCCCGAACTCGAGCCTCCCGGGGTGAACGAGCATGCCGCCGCCACGAGGGCCAGAGCCATGAGAAGCGCTATGCGCAGCGGCCCGCCCCGGCGTCCAGGCACCGACCCCCGCCGAGCATTCGGCGAGAAGTGGCGAGGAGAACCCTCCGTCGAAAAGCCGCCCTCGCACATCTCCCGCATCATAACATCACGATTCGGTGCGGTTGTCCCAGCACCGCTTGCCGTTCGAACCGTCCGGAGCGCTGCGCGGCCCGGCTAGCGCGAGTCCGAGGACTCCCCCGCCCCGCCCATGTGGCGGAGAACCGCCTGCGCGGCGGCCAGGCGCGCGATCGGAACCCGGAAGGGCGAACAGGAGACGTAGTCCACGCCCGCGGCCACCAGGATGTCGATCGAGGCCGGATCGCCGCCGTGCTCACCGCAGATCCCGACTTTTAGGTTCGGCCGGGTGGAGCGCCCGCGCTGGATGCCGATGCGCACCAACTCGCCGACCCCTCCCGGGTCGAGGGTCTTGAAAGGGTTGGCGGGCAGCAGGCCCTGATCGATGTAGGTGGCCATCATCCGCCCCTCCACGTCGTCACGGGAGAAGCCGAAGGTCATCTGGGTTAGATCGTTGGTGCCGAAGGAGAAGAAGTCCGCCACCTCGGCGATCTCGTCTGCGCGGATGGCCGCGCGCGGCGTCTCGATCATGGTGCCAATGGTGAACTTCATTCGCGAGGCGGTGGACGAGGCGATGGCCTCCTCCACCCAGCTGCGTGCCAGCGCGAGCTCGGCACGTGCGACGGTGAGGGGGATCATGATCTCCACCACCGGATTCAGCCCCTCCTTGACCAGCTCGGAGGCGGCCTCCATCAGGGCCCGGACCTGCATCGAATAGAGGCCCGGCTTGATGACCCCGAGGCGTACCCCGCGGGTGCCGAGCATCGGGTTCACCTCACGCCAGGCCTTTGCCGCCTGGAAGAGCCGATGTTCCTCCTCGGTGAGGCCGACCGAGGCCTCCTTGATGGCCATCTCCTCGATGTCGGGAAGGAACTCGTGCAAGGGGGGATCCAGGAGCCGCACGGTTACCGGCAGGCCGTTCATGGACCGCAGGATCTCCTTGAAATCCGCTCGCTGGACCACCCGAAGCTCCTCGAGGGCGTCTCTCTCGTCGGCCGGGTTCTCGGCCAGGATCATCTTGCGCACGATTGGTAGCCGGTCCTCGGCCAGGAACATGTGCTCGGTACGGCACAGGCCGATGCCTTCGGCGCCAAAGCGCCGGGCGACCGCGGCGTCGGGGCCGGTATCGGCGTTGGCGCGCACCGCCACCAGCGAGCGGCGGATCTCGTCCGCCCAGGACAGTATGGTCCCGAACTCCTTCGAGGGCTCGGACACCGAAACCTCGACGGCGCCGAGCACTATCTCGCCGCTGGTGCCGTCGATGGAGATCTCGTCTCCTTCCACCACCGTAACTCCGGAGGCCACGAAGGAGCGGCCCATGATGTGCACGGAGTCCGCGCCCACCACCGCCGGCTTGCCCCAGCCGCGCGCCACCACGGCGGCGTGGCTGACCAGCCCTCCGCGGGCGGTGACGATTCCCTCCGCGGCCAGCATGCCGGCCACGTCGTCAGGTGACGTCTCCTTGCGCACCAGGATCGTGCGCTCCCCGCGCTTGGTGGCCGCCACCACGTCCTCCGGGCTGAAGTAGACCTTGCCAACCGCCGCTCCGGGGCTGGCGCCCAGGCCCTTGGCGAGCACGTGCACGTTTCGCGTTGCGAACTGGGGGTGAAGCACCTGGTCGAGATGGTCCGCTGTCACACGCAGGACCGCCTCGGAACGTGTCAGCTCGATGCCCGGGTCGGTGTGCATGTCCACGGCCATCTTGAGCGCAGCACGCCCGGTGCGCTTGCCGACCCTGGTCTGGAGCATCCAAAGCTTGCCCTGCTCGATGGTGAACTCGATATCGCACATGTCGCGATAGTGCAGCTCGAGGCGCTTGAAGATCGCCATCAGCTCCTTGAAGATCTCCGGGAAGCGATTGCCGATGGCTGAGAGCGGCTCGGTATTACGCACGCCGGCCACCACATCCTCGCCCTGGGCGTTCACCAGGAAATCCCCGTAGGCGCCCTTCTCGCCGGTGGCGGGGTCGCGGGTAAAGCCAACCCCGGTGCCGGAGTTCTCATCGCGGTTGCCGAAGACCATGGCCTGCACGTTCACAGCAGTGCCCAGATCATGGCTGATGCCCTCGCGCTGCCTGTAGGCGATGGCCCTATCCCCGTTCCAGGAGGAAAAGACCGCCTCGATGGCACCACGCAGCTGGTCGCGGGAATCCTGGGGGAAAGGCTTGCCGCTCTTGTCCTGAACGATCGCCTTGAAGGAGGAGACCAGATAGCGAAGCAGCGGCGTGGGAACCTCGGCATCGGACTTGGCGCCGGCCAGCTCCTTGGCGGCGTCGAAGAGATGGTCGAAGGCCTCGCCCTTGATGCCGAGCACGATGCGACCGTACATTTGGATAAAGCGGCGGTAGGAATCGTAGGCGAAACGCTCGTCGGAGGTCTGCTTGGCCAGGCCGTCCACGCTCTGGTCGTTGAGGCCCAGGTTGAGGACGGTGTCCATCATGCCCGGCATGGAGAACTTGGCGCCCGAGCGGACCGAGACGAGCAGCGGATCGGCCGGGTCGCCCAGCTTCTTGCCCATGCGCTGCTCGAGATCCAGGACCGCCTCCTCGACCTCTTCGGCCAGGCCCTGGGGCCAGCCGTCCTCGATGTAGGCGCGGCAGGCCTCGGTGGAGATGGTGAAGCCGTGAGGCACGGGGAGCCCGAGAACCGAGGTCATCTCGGCGAGATTGGCGCCTTTGCCTCCGAGGAGGTCTCGCATCTCCTTTGGCGGTCTGGGATGCGCATGGTCAAAAGGGAAAACGTACCTCATGCCACCTCCTGGTTATGGGCTGTCGGCTGGTTCGGCCCCTGCCGGGCCGGCGGACAACGAAAGTTGCCACTAACGGAACCTGCGGCGTCGCGGCGGATTTATCTTAGCAAGCGATTAGTAGTTGGTTTGCCAGCGTGGCCGTGGATCACTGCGCAACGGGCGGCTTCCAGGCCGCAAAGGTGGCGGCGATGGTTGAGGCCACCTCCTCGATGCTCACCCGAACCTGGGAGGTGGTGTCCCGGTCGCGCACCGTGACCGTCCCATCCTCCAGGGTCTGGTAGTCGACGGTGACACAGGCGGGCGTTCCGACCTCGTCCTGGCGACGGTAGCGCCGGCCGATTGACTGGGTCTCGTCGTAGTCGCAGATGAAGTCGCCCGAGAGGAGGTCGAAGACATCGGCGGCTTTTGCGACCAGCGCCTCCTTGCGCATAAGCGGCAGCACCGCCACCTGGTTCGGGGCGATGCGCGGATGCAGGCGCAGCACCGAGCGCGTCTCGCCGTCAACCTCGTCCTCGGTGTAGGCGGCAATCAGGAAGGCCATCATGGTGCGGGTTGCGCCGGCGGCCGGCTCGATCACATACGGCACATAGCTGGTGTTGCTGGCCTGGTCGAAGTACTCGAGCCTGGCCCCGGAGTGGGCCGCGTGCGCCTTGAGGTCGTAGTCGGTGCGGTTGGCGATGCCCTCGAGCTCCCCCCATCCCCAAGGGAAGAGGAACTCGATGTCGACGGTGCCTGTGCTGTAATGGGAGAGTTCGTCCTGCTCATGCGGGCGAATCCGCAGCATGGACTCGGGAATCCCGTTTTCCACGTACCATGCGAAGCGCTTTTCGTACCAGTACACGAACCACTTGTCCGCCTCGTCGGGCGGCACGAAGAACTCCATCTCCATCTGCTCGAACTCGCGGGTGCGGAAGACGAAGTTCCCCGGGGTGATCTCGTTGCGGAAGCTCTTTCCCATCTGGGCGATTCCAAAGGGGGGCTTCTTGCGCGAGGTGCCGAGCACGTTGGAGAAATTGACAAACATGCCCTGGGCGGTCTCCGGACGCAGGTATGCGACGGCGGCGTCGTCCTCGAGGGGCCCGACGAAGGTCTTGAACATCAGGTTGAAGGCGCGGGCCTCGGTCAGATCGGTCGAACCGCACTTGGGGCAGACGCCCTCGATGTGGTCGGCACGCCAGCGCTCCTTGCAGTTGCGGCAATCAACCAGGGGATCGGTGAAGTTGGCAAGGTGGCCGGAGGCCTCCCATATCTTGGGGGAGGAGAGGATGGCGGCGTCGATACCGACCACGTCCCGGCGGCGAGTGACCATCTCGTCCCACCACGCGTTCTTCACGTTGCGCAGCATCGAAGTGCCGAGCGGCCCGTAGTCATAGGTCGACCGGAAGCCGCCGTAGATCTCCGCCGAGGGGTAGACGAAGCCGCGACGCTTGGCCAGGCTGACAATTTTTTCCATCAGGTCGTTCTCGCCCATATGGGCAAACAGCCTAACGGCGTCACCGTACCTAGAACGCGCCCAGGTGGAGCGCGCGCACCTTGTGGTTTAGCAGGCCCTCGATCTGGGCGACGCCCAGGTCCTCCACCTCGTGGCGTAGCGGGGAATCGGGAAACCCGAGGACCCGGCCCAGCTCACCTTCGCACATCCAGCCGATGGCCGAGATGGCAGCGTCGCTGATCGGCACACCTCCACCGTGCTCGGCGCACACCAGGCCTCCCGCCGTTGCGGAAAAGACGGAGAGTCCGTCGCCATCCTTCCCGCACTCGGCACACTCGGCCAGCTGGGGGGCCATCCCCTCCACCTGCAACAGCCGCCAGAGAAAGCCCGCCAGCAGGTACGGGGAGTCACCCTCCTCCAATCGTTTGAGCGCGCGGGCCAGCAGGCGGAAGATCTCGAAGTCCGCTCCACCTTCGGCGACCAGCTCCTCGATCACCTCGACCATCGCCAGCCCCTTGCGCAGCCGGTCCAGATCGCCCTTGATGGCCGGGAAGAGCTCGATCGACTCCACCTGGGTGACGATGTCGAGCTCGCGCCCCTTCCAGCACTGGACGTTGACATAGGAAATCGGCTCGAGGCGGGCACCGAACTTCGTCCTCGTCTTGCGCACGCCCTTGGCGACGGCCCTGATCTTGCCGCTGCGCGCGCCGAACATGGAGATGATCCTGTCAGCCTCGCCGAGTTTCCAGGTTCTCAACACAATCGCATGCTCGGAGTAGAGCGTCATCTAACCCGCCCGCTTGCGCCTCGCCGGGCCAAAGTTGAACAGGACCACAAAGACGACCACCACCACCAGGACGTATTTGGCCGGCGAAAAACCGGCGATGGCCAGCACCACCAAGCCAAGAATCACCACCATCAGCCCCAGGGCGGCCAGGGTCTTCAAGTAGGCCCCACCTTGCCGTAGCGCCGGTCGCGCCTTTGATACTCGTATATCGCCCGATAGAGGTCGTCCCGGCGAAAATCCGGCCAGAGTACATCGGTGAAGACCAGCTCGGAGTAGGCGATCTCCCAGAGCAGGAAGTTGGAGATGCGCATCTCCCCGGAGGTGCGGATCACCAGGTCGGGATCGGGAGCCTCGGGATGATAAAGATGGCGGGAGATGGCCTTCTCGTTGATGCGGTCGGCAGGGACGCCACTCTCCACCAGTTTGCGCACGGCGTCCACTATCTCGGCACGGCCCCCGTAGTTGAAGGCGAAGGTAAGGGTCATCGTCGTATTGCGCTTGGTGAGCTCGGCCGCCTCGTCCATGCGCCGGGCCACCCGCCGGGGAACCCGCCAGTCGCGCCGGCCGGAAAAGTTGATCCGCACCCCCGCTTCGTGCAGCTCGTCGCGATGGCGAAGGAGCAGCGATTCGTTGAAGTGCATGAGATAGCGCACCTCGTCCACCGGACGGTGCCAGTTCTCCGTCGAGAACGCATAGACGGTGAGCCACCTCACCCCGGCGTCCAACGCCCCGAAGGCGGTGTCGAGGAGGGCGGCCTCGCCCGCGCCGTGGCCCTCGGTGCGAGGGAGCCCGCGTTTCTGCGCCCAGCGCCCATTGCCGTCCATCACGCAGCCCACGTGCACGGGTATGCGAGACGGGTCGAGCAGGGCCAGGTAGTCGGTCTCCGGAGTGGGCATGCGGTTGGTGCTCATATCACGAGCCTTGCCGGGAAAGGCTTGCGGAGAGGTGCAAGGTCAGCTCCACTCCCGGGATGGCCATCCACATCTCGTAGTCGAGCCCTTGCCGGGTAAAGCGGTAGCGGCGGCGAGTGGCGTCCACCTGCTTGGCGGTGGGCGAGGTGATCAGCCCGGTGGAGTGCAGGTCGAAAAGGAGCGCGCCCTCCTCCTCCCGAGCGGGTCCGGTGCATATCTCGGCCACTCCGGTGGGCTGGGCGATCACGAACTCGGCCCCCATCGACTCGTCGAGACGGAGATAGCCGCGCTCCTGGTGCATGGGTGCCCCGGTCTCCGGCTTGGTGGTGACCTGGCTGTAGACGATGAATCCTTTGGGCGAAAGCGAGAAGGTCAGAGTCTCGAGGTAGGCGAAGTCGGAGATGGTGGGATAGGCGCCATGCCCATGGCCGCGGTACTCCCCTTCGATAAAGCTCTTTGCGCCAGAGGAATCCATGCCCCGCTATCAGCCTCCCCTTCACACGGTCGCGTCCGCAAAGAAAACACTAGTTCCCTAATCACGCCCCGCCCCTTGCGCCCCCGGGCGGGTGGCGATCAGATTCCGAACTGGTCGAGATAGCGTGCCTGGGACTGCCAGTCCTTGGCCACCTTGACCACCAAGTCGAGGTAGTAACCCTTGGGCAGCGAGCTGCGCACGATGGTCCCTACGCGCTTCAAATTTTCCCCGTGTCGACCAAGCACGATCGCCTTCTGGCTGTCGCGCTCGACAAATATCTCGCAGCGGACATAGCGCCCTTCCACCTCGGTGACCGCGGTGGCGATCGAATGAGGCAGCTCATCGCGGACAATGGCCAGCAACTCCTCACGCACCAATTCGGCAATCCATTCGGTCTCGGTCGTGTCGGCATGCATGGCCGCCGGGTAATAGGGCGGCCCGGGGGGCATCTTGGCCATTATCTCCCGGCGCAGCTCGTCCACCCCCTTGCCGGTGCGCGCCGAGACGGGGAAATAGGCCGCCTTGTTCCAGGCCGAAAGCTCCTGCAGGCGCTTCAGCAACTCGCCCGGTGGGACCAGGTCGATCTTGTTCACCACCACGAAGCACTCCGGCGAAGCCGACTCCAACACCCGGCGATCACCCGGCCCGGTGGGCGCGGAGGCGTCCACCACCACCAGGACCAGGTCGACGTCGCTGGCCGCCTCGCTGGCGGTCTCGTTCAAGCGCGCGCCCAGCGGAGTGCGGGGTCGATGTATTCCGGGCGTGTCCACCAGGACCACCTGGCAGGCGTCCTGGGTGATGATCCCCCGCACCTGGGTGCGGGTGGTGTTGGGCTTGTCCGAGACGATGGTCACCTTGGTTTCCACCAAAGCGTTCACCAGTGCGGACTTCCCCACGTTGGGGCGGCCGAGTACGGCCACGAATCCCGAGGTGAAGTCCTCCCAATCCTCGCTCATTCGCCCTCCTCGGCTGGGGGCGGCTCGTCCTCGGTGGGTTCCAGCCGAACGCTGACGACGCGGTTGCCCAACACCTTGTCGGCCACCAGCTGGTAGGCCCCGATGCGGGCGATCTCGCCCTCCACCGGAAGGTGCCCGAGCAGTTGCAGGAAGAGCCCACCCACCGTGTCCCAATCCCCGGTGGGAAGCTCCAGATCGAGGGTTTCGTTGAGTTCGTCGACGCCGGCGGTGGCCTTGATGAGCCAGCGGCCCTCTTCCAGCTCCACCACCTCGGCCTCATACAAATCGAACTCGTCGGTGATCTCCCCAACCAGCTCCTCGATCAGGTCCTCCATGGTGACCAGGCCCGCGGTGCCTCCGTACTCGTCGACGACGATCACGATGTGGTACTTGCCGGCCTGCATCTCACGCAGCAGCTCCGAAGTGGGCTTGGTCTCGGGAACGAAGACCGCCTTGCGCTGGATGTCGGTCACCATGGCCGAGCCCAGTCCGGAGCGCGAGGCGCGCATCAGATCCTTGGCATGCAGGATCCCGGTGATGTTGTCGAGCGAGTCGCGATAGACGGGAAGGCGCGAGTACCCCTTGTCGAGGGCCAGTTCGAGCGCCTGTTCGACGGTGAGGTCGTGCTGTGCCGCCACCATGTCGAGGCGGGGAACCATTATCTCCCGGGCCACCGTGTCGCCGAACTCGATCACCGAGGCTATGAACTCCCGTTCCTCGTTCTCGATGACGTCTTCTTCGGCGGCCGCGTCGGCCATGGCCAACAACTCCTCCTCCGAGACCTGCGATAGGGAGGCGTAAGGCCGCCCGCGCAGCACCACATTGGTTATACCCCCTACGAACCAGGAGGCCGCCCTGATCAGCGGGAAGCGCACCAGAGCCCGCACCAGTGGAGCCGAGAAGAGCGCTGCGGATTCGGGATGGGAGACCGCGTAGTTCTTGGGCAGGGCTTCGGCAGCGATGAAAATGACCAGCACCTCGAAGACGATGGCCACGGTTACCCCCAGCGCGCCGAAGAGGCGCTCGGCGATCACTCCGACCAGGGTCGCTGCAACGAGCTGGCTGACCAGGGTGGACAGGAGAATAGCGTTCAGGAAGGCGCTGGGGTGCTCGATCAACTTGGCCAGGAGCCTGGCGCCCCTGCGCTTCTGTTCGATCAGCGCCTGTGCCTTCACGCGGGAGATGCGGGTCAGGGAGGTCTCGGCCAGCGCCATAAAGCCGGAAAAGGCGATCAGGAGCACGACAACGATGCTGATGACGGTTTCCGACATTCCCCACCGCGTTGCGGCGATGGTTGCGATCACCAGAAGCACCCCTGACTCGAGCCGGCCGCCGGCTCCCGGTACATGGTGCTGGGTCTGGCAGGCAGGGTGTTGAGGCCGGACATCTAGCGGCTGACCCCATAGTAGAACTCGCCAAGCAGCTCCTGCTCGCGAGACTCCATCACCTCTGCCTCTTCGTCGACCTCGTGGTCCATCCCGGAGAGATGCAGGAGGCCGTGCACCACCAACAGCGCGATCTCGTCCTGGAGACTTCCGCTATGGTCACCCCCGGCATGCTCAGGGGCATTCGCCGCGGCCACCTGCGGGCATACCACGATCTCGCCGAGAATACGCGGGATATCCAGCCCGAACTCGGGCTCGAAGCTGATAGCAAAGGAGAGGACGTCCGTTGGCCCTTCGTGGCCCAAATGCTCCTCATTGAGAAGGGTTATCTCTTCGGGCGAAACGAAGGATAGATGGCACTCCGCCTCCCCCGTCACCCCGATCGCCTCGGCGCACCGGGTGAGCAGGCGCACGAAGCGCTCGGGCTCGGGAACCTCGAAGCCGCTGGAATCGCTGAAGTCAATGGAAATTGCCACGCTGGTCTTCCAATCTACGGCCACACCGGCCCGCGGGCGGCACGGCTCGCTCCGGCTCCTCAGGAGGTGCGGGCCTGCTCATCGCGCTCGTAGGCGGCGATGATGTCGGAGACGATGCGGTGGCGGACCACGTCCCTGCGGGTGAGATGGACGAAGGCCACGCCTTCGATCCCGAGGAGCAGGCGTTCCAGCCCGGCCAACCCGCTTCGACCCTCGGCGATGTCGACCTGGGTGACGTCGCCGGTGATTACCGCGCGCGACCCGAAGCCGATCCGGGTAAGGAACATCTTCATCTGCTCCGGGGTGGTGTTCTGCGCCTCGTCGAGAATGATGAAGCTGGAGTTGAGGGTGCGGCCGCGCATGAAGGCTAGCGGAGCGACCTCGATGGTGCCACGCTCCAGGTAGCGGCCGACCGTCTCTGGCTCGAGCATGTCGTACAGTGCGTCGTAAAGAGGCCGAAGATAGGGATCAACCTTGGCCATCAGATCCCCCGGTAGGAAGCCGAGCCTCTCCCCCGCCTCCACAGCCGGCCGGGTGAGGATGATGCGGTTGACGCTCTTGTCCTGCAAGGCCTGCACCGCCTGCGCCACGGCCAGGTAGCTCTTTCCGGTGCCGGCCGGGCCAATGCCGAAGGTGATGACGTTGGAGCCGATGGCGTCGCTGTAGCGCTTCTGCCCGGCGGTCTTGGGTTTGACATAGCGACCGTGGCTGGCCTTGACGATGCGCGATGTCAGTACGTCCGATGGGCTTATATCGGCCTTGACCATCTCGATGGTGCGGTTCACCCCGCCCGAGTCCAGGCGCTCGCCCGACTCAAGCAGGACGATCCACTCGCGGAACAGCTTGGCCAGTGTGTCGGCGTCAGGGCCGTCGAGCGTGATTTGGTTTCCGCGAACGACGACCGATGTGTCGGGAAACGACTGCTCCGCTATGCGCAGGAACTCGTCGGCATTGCCCAATAGGCCCGCCATCAAGTGATTCCCCGGGACGAGTACGACTACGGCTTCAGACATCTGCCGTGCCCGGGTTCTCCGCAATGTAGTGCTTCAGCAAGCAATCCTCCAGGATTTACGCTTAATTCTAGCAGCTGGGCGGTGCCGTGGGATTGCCAACGTGCGCTACGCCGGTGCGGTCGGCCAACGGCGCGGTCCCCGCCTTGGCCAAGGCGGGAAGAACACCCGCACTGGACCGGGCTCCTACAAACAGAGCCCGTTGCGGGCGACGCTCCACCTGCCTTTGGGAATCACTCCCGAGGTCAGGAGGTGAAGCCACGAGGGTGGGCTATTCCTCTTCCGGCTCGATGTGGCGGGCGACCGAAGAAAGGGTCCCCGGCACAACGCGCTGAGCCTCGATGAAGGCGAGCAGGTCGCTGTACTTGAACCGAATAACGCGGCCCATGTGATGCGCGGGAAGCGACCCCGAGTCGACAAAGCGGTAAAGCGTCTGCAGGCTTACACCTAGATACTCCGATGCTTCCTTGGAGCTCAGCCAGATGATCTTCTCGATCTGAGAGTCGTTAGAGGGCGCCATGCCGATGCCTCCTTGATGTGCACGGGCCGACGTCGACGTCGGCACTACATGAATGTGCTTCACGAATTTAGCGCATTTCCCATCCCGCGCCGGTAATTCTTATTATATTTTGTTGATCATCATCAAAATTCTCGGCTCTCCTGCTTGCTTCGGCCCCGCTGAAACGTCGAAACGAAGGAGAGCGATGCGAACCATACCGTCGGGCAAGATGTCCGGGCGCACCTCCAAACCGGCCCCGCCGCGCCAAGCCAAGCCCGCTGTCCGCCGCCAATGGGCTTCTGTGGCCCTGGCCACCGCGGCCATGGCGGCTTCCGGGGCCGACCTCGCCGCGCACGCCGGCCAACAGACACGACCGGAAGTCGTGACCGTGGCCGCCACGTCCCTGCCGGCGGGCACGCTGATCACGAAGGCCGACTTGACCCGTCAGGAAGTCCTTGTGCCTCAAGGCGTACCCCGGCCGATGCCGGGAGCTATGGCCGGGCTGGTTGGCCGAGTCCTGCTCGTTCCGGTCGCCCGGGGTCAACAGGTATTCCCTCAAGAGGCGGTGGCCGCCTCCTCGGGAGACGCGATGCGGCAGATATCCTTCGGCCTTCCCATCTCCCACGCCTTGGCCGGAGCGTTGAGAGCCGGGGATCGCGTCGATGTTCTGGCCACTTCGGGAACCGGCAGCGGTGCGATCACCACCGTCTTGGGCCGGGCCCTGGCCGTCACCGCCGTGACCACCCCCCAGGGTGGCTTGTCGGCCGCTTCAGACCCGTCCATTGACGTCACCGTTGCCTGTCCGGATTCACAGACCGCGCTGCAGATCGCCAATGGTGCAGCCGGCCAAACCGTCTGGCTCGACCTGGCAAACGGAGCAGCCCGGCCGGATGATCCCGGCACATACCAGTTGAGCTTCTCGGGGTAGCGGCGATGGAGATACCGGAATACTTCACCGAGCGCCTCTTCGAGGCCGCCGCTCCCCCGCTTGCAGCCCAGGCCAGGGTTGTCGCGCTCGCACGCGGCTCTCAGCAATGGGTGCGCGACTTAAACCGCTGGGCCAACGGGTCCGTCGTGGAAATGAGCCTGTCGGTAACTCTTTCGGTGGAGGAGCTGGCGCAGGCCCTGGCCGGCGCCCCCGAGCCCACCCTGGTGGTTCTCGATGCCGAAAACACCGACGCGATATCCGCCGTGCGTAAGATGAGCGGCGCGCACACGCGTATCCTGGGGGTGGCCACCCTTCCGCTGGGACGCGAACCCGAGGGCCTCGACGCCCTGGTGCGCTTCCCCTTCTCGCCCGAGGCCATCGCCCAGCAGTTGACCTTGCTTCCCCTGCCGCCCGTGGGCGATACCGACGGAACCAGTGCCACTTTCGCTCCGAACCAGTCCCGTCCCACGGCGGCCGCCAAGGCCGGCGGCCTTGTCACCGGAGTGCTGGGCGCTCGGGGTGCGGGATCCTCCACCATCGCTATGGCCACATCCCAGGTGCTGGCCACCGGAGCTTCGGTGGTGCTGGCGGACCTGGGCGCCGAGTCGTCACTGAGCATGTACCACGACCTTGACCCGGCTCCACCGTCGCTAAATGATTTGGCCCGTGCGGCAGGGCGCACCGCACTCTCGGCCAAGCAGGTGCACGCGTGCTGCGTGCCCGCGCTTTCGCGGGGATACGAACTGTTGGCCGGAATACAACGCCACGACGGGGCAACGCTGATTGTGCCGGCGGCGGTTGCGGAGGTGGTTCGAGGCCTGGCCCAGAATTTCGATCACGTGGTAATTGACCTGGATTCGGCCTGGATCGGCGGCGATGGCGGCGCGTCGCCGGCAGAGACCGCCCTCGGGCTCTGCGACCGGATCGCCTTAGTCGCGGACTCCTCGCTCCACGGCGTCCATGGAAGCCTGCGCATCCTGGAACGGCTTCTCGACTCCGGGCTTGCCCCGGAGCGAATTGCAATGTGCATGAACCGGGCGCCCCGGGCCCCGCTGGGGAGACGGGGCGGAGCCCAACGTGAGATCGCCGAATTCGCCACCGAGGCGGTGCGGGTGCGTCATCCCGGCCACCAGCCGCCGCGCATCTTCTCCGTGCCCGAGAGCCGCGCGGTGGAGGGTGCGCACGAGGAGGTGGGGCGCCTGCCGGCTTCAATCGGCCAGGAACTCGCGTCATGGCTCATGGCCGCCAGGGGAGACGCGCCGGCCTTGCCTGCCGACTCGCGACGAGGCGGGGATGGCCGGCGCAGGCGGCGTGGTGCCCCCTGGTGAGGTTCAGACCGGGCGACGGCGGTCGGCTACGAGCTCGTCCAGGAACTGCTGGAACCCGGCACCGGCGCGCACGTAATGATCGTCGTCACCGGCCATTTGCAGGTAGCCCCGCTGCACCAGCATGGCGACGGCGGCCCTGGTGGAAAGCTCCGCCGCAAAGAAGAGCCCGGGGGGGATACTGTTGCCGTAGATGACCCTCACCGCATCCGCCACCGAGGCGCGCACGTCGGAAAAGGCCTCCAGAACCTGGCTGATCCGGTAGATGCGATGGGAGATGTAGTAGTCGAGGACGTCGCCCGAAGTCTCCTCGGAGAGCTCCGGGCCATGGCCCGGATACATTCCCCGCGGCCCTGAGCTTTCCAGGCGCAGCAGGGACTGCACGTAGCTCTCCAGGTCACCGTCGGGATAGGCGACCACAGAAGTACCCCTGCCCAACACATGGTCACCGGTAAGGGTCCGGCGGGACGGGAGCATAAAACACAAGTGGTCCGCGGTGTGGCCCGGGGTGTGCATGGCGGTCAGGCGCTGGCCGTCCACCTCGATGGAATCGCCGTCCTCGACCAGTATGGCCGGGCTGCCCGGATCCTCCAGGGCGCCGGCCAGGATAGGAACTTTCCACTCCCGAGAGAAGTGATGGGCCGACTCCGAATGGTCGATGTGGTGATGGGTGAGCACGACGCCTCGCGGCTCCAGCGCGCGCGACTCCACCTCGGCGGAAATGCGGCCGAAGTGCGCGCTGTCGGTGGGCCCCGGATCGATCAGGTACGCCGCGCCGTTGACTCCGAAGACGAGATATGTATTGGTCCCATCCAGGGTCATCGGTGAGGCATTGGGGGCCAGTATCCGGACCAGCCCCTCCTCCAATTCCACGACCTGGGGCATGGAACCGATCGGCGTCAGACCGCTGCGCGGATCATCCGGCACCGAGATGGTCATCGCCGCCGTCCCGCCGCTTTGCGCTTCTGCAGGGAGACGCTCACGCCGCCGATTCTACGCATGCAATCCCGTCCAGCACCAGCCGACTAGTCGGCCACGGCAGGAACCTCTTCGTCCACCACGATCTCGCCGGCTTCGTGGTGCACAAAGTGCCGGCCGCGCAAGGCCGAGGCCACGCCGGCTGCCACGCAAAGTATCGCCGCCACGGTGAAGGCGATGCCGATTCCGTGCTTGAAGGCGCCGGAGATGAGGCTTGGGAAGTATGACTTCGAGGTCAAAAGTGCCGCAGAGTGCGCGGGAAGCCGTGAAAGCGAGTGGCCGAGGAGCACCTTGACCGGGTTGAAGCCCAGGAAGGCCCCAAAGAGGCTGGCCACCGCGGGCAGATGAGCTATCGCATTGGCCTGGGCGGCCGGAAGGCCGGCCTTGGAGAGCCCGTTGAAAAGCTGGCCGGGCAGGGTGGTGCTCAGGCCAATGATCATGAGCGAGAAGAAGATGCCGATCGAGAGCACCTGCCCGGTGTTCGTCAAGGTGGCCAGTACTCCCGAGGCGGTGCCCCGGGAGCGAGCGGGAACCGAGTTCATGACCGCGGAGGTGTTCGGCGCGGCGAATAGTCCGAATCCGATCCCGTTCATGAAGATGACCGGCGCAAAGGCCCAATAGCTGAAGTTCACCGGAATGGCCAGAAGCAGGAGGAAGGACACCGCCGCCACCGCCATTCCTGTAGTGGCAAAGACCCTGGCCCCGTAGCGGTCGGAGAGGAAACCCGAAACCGGCCCGGCGACCAGAAAGCCGACTGTCAGTGGAAGCATGTAGATGCCTGCCCACAGCGGCGTCTGGGCGAAGTCGTATCCGTGCAGCGGCAGCCAGATGCCCTGCAGCCAAAGGATCAACATGAACTGCAGTCCGCCTCGTCCGATGGCGGCCAGGAGGTTGGCAAAGTTGCCGGCCGCGAATGCGCGCAACCTGAACAGCTTGACGTCCAGCATCGGCTCGGCGACGTGGCGCTCGATTACGAAGAAGGCGATCAGCAGAGCAATGCCCACCAGGCCCTCCGCCATGATCGCCGGGGTGGTCCAGCTCATGGTGTGCCCCGGCGATGGCTGGGTGCCATAGGTGATCGCAACGAGGATGAGGATCAGGCCCAGCGCAAAGACGGACGAGCCGAGATAGTCGATCTTGGCATGCTTTCGTGGCGCCACCGAGACGAGCTTGAAATAGGCCCAGATGGTTCCGAAGGCGCCGAAGGGAACGGAGATCGCAAAAACCAGCCGCCAGTTGACATCGGCCAGCAATCCACCGACGATCAGGCCGAGGAACGCTCCCGAGAGGCCTGCCACCTGATTGATTCCCAGGGCGGTACCACGCCGGGCCGGCGGGAAGGCGTCAGCCAGGATCGCGTTCGAATTGGCGAAGAGAAGCGCCCCGCCGACTCCCTGCACGATCCGCATTGCCACGATGAAGGCGGCGGCCGAACTCCCCTTGCCCGGTGTAAGGGTTAGAGCCAGGGACCCAAGTGTGAAGACAAGAAACCCGAAGTTGTAGAGGCGCACCCTGCCCAGCAGATCGCCGAGACGGCCCAAGGACACCACCAGCACCGCCGAAGCGACCGAGAAGCCGAGCAGTATCCAGAGCAGGTATCCGACGTTGGCCGGCGCCAGCGGGTTGAGATGGATTCCCCTGAAGATCGCCGGGAGGGCGATGATGACGATGGAGCTGTTCAGAAAGGCCATGAACACGCCCAAGGTCGTGTTGGAAAGCACCATCAGCTGATAACGCCGCGTGGTCTGAGCTGACTGTGGGTTGGCCTCGCCCGCCTCTGTGCTGTTGACGCTCATGTTTTCCTTTGAATCCGTGGGGCGTTTACCACCGCATAAATCCTAATTGTTTGCAACAAACAACTAAGTGGTACACCAATATCTTCCCAAATCGATTGGCGAATTCGCAAAACTCAAGCATAATTCACAGTGTTTCGTTATATTTCCTTTATTATGATGTGACATACGCCTCCTACCCCGGAGTGCCAGCTCGCCTGAGGGCCAACCCAACCCCCAAGAGCAGGAGGCGATCGTTGCACTCCCCCACCCTTCTCCCTCACCCACGGCCCCGCGCCCATTCGGTGGAGAACCCGAGATGAGCTCCCCCACCCCCCTTCTCAGTATCGAGCGCAGTGTGCAGAGCGCGGCACGCTCCGAGGGTGTGGACATATCCCTGCCCGAGAACCGGGAGCGGCTGCGAGCACTCATCAACGAAGCGATAGACGAGTGGCAGAACGCCAATCCCGCGCGGCCGCTGACGACGGAGGCAAAGCGCTATATAGCCCAGAGAGCCGAGGCGGATGTTGCGGGCTATGGACCTCTTCAGGCCCTCCTCGAGGACGACACCGTCTGGGAGATCATGGTGAACTCGCCCGACGCCATCTTCGTCAAACGCCACGGCAGGCCGGCGACCTTCCATGGAGCTGCCTTCCACGACTCGGACCACCTCCGGCGAACCGTCGAGCGCATCCTCGCCGACTCAGGTCTTGGCCAGAGAGCACTCGATCCCGCAGAGGGACTGCAGGATTCCCAGCTGACCGGCGGGGCCAGATTGCACGTCGTTCACGCCGACCTGACCCGGGAGGGATCCCTGGCCCTGAACATACGCAAGTTCACCGGCCTTCCACGGCGCAGTTTGGACGATCTCGCCGACGGCGGCATGCTCAGCCAAGCCGCAGCCTCATTGCTGCGGGCCGCGCAGAGCGCGGGCGCATCCATCATCTTCTCCGGACCTCCGGGTTCGGGCAAGACCACGCTCCTTTCCGCCCTGGCCGCCGAAATGCCG
>JAJZLQ010000016.1 GCA_021850605.1 Actinomycetes bacterium | reverse complement strand
CCGCTGCCCGGTTAGGGCAGTGGAAACGAATTGTTGCAACGGCTGGAAACAAGTTGTTGGAATGCGTGGAAACGAATTAGTGGAACAGGTGGTAACGAGTTGATGCAATACTCAACCGCCCGCAGTCGAAGCCGCACGGGCCTAGGTACAGGGGATCGTAGATGTAGGGGGCAGGGTGAATCGGGCGGTCGGGTGTGGCAGGCGGCTCCCCGTGCCCTCCCGTGATGAGGTACCCGCAAAGGATTCGGAGCCGACCGGTAGGCCGTGGGCGTCGATATTGCAGTCGCCGGATTCGCCGCCACATCGACAACCCGCCGGTGGCAACCCCCTCCTGACGACTTCTACCACGCCAAGGAGGTCCTTGCCCGAAGGAAGCGAGGTTCGGCCAAAACACCGGACGGCGAGAGAGCCGGCGGCGGGCCGGCATCACAAGATCGACGGCCACAGACGAGACTTCCACCAAGAGACACCAAGGACCTTCGTTAAGGACTATGACCTCTTGTGCACGAGAAGCGCTCGATCGGCACCATGGTTCAGCAGGGGAAGCCCGTGTCCGACCCCCGACAACCCGGCGGCTTCCTCCCGAACAGGCAGGAGGCCGGGACCGGGCTCGACCGAGTCACCCACCAGGCGGGCTCGGCCCAGTTCGCCTAGATCCTCAGGCGCAAAGCGGAAGAGGCCGCCAGGGACGTAATCAAGGTGGACCTCCGGCACACGAGTCAGATGTGCGCCACGTGCGGGCACCTAGACCATGGCAGCCGTGTCAGCCGGCGCTGTTCCGATGCCGGAGGGTTGGGCAGAAGATCCACACCGGCTTCGACGCCGACCGCAATATCGATCTGGCTTGACTGGCCCGCCTGGACGCGCAAGCGGCCTGAACAGAAGGCGGGGGCTTCAGTCATCAGATAAGTCACTTCTGGACTCACGGACGTCGGCGTCCAGAGCGGCACTTCAAATATCAATCTTCCAACAGTTCCTCGGCACATCCTGGTGGTGCCCGGTCCCAGTAAGATCCGCCTCGCTTAACTTTGCGGACGCGAGTGTGTCAAAGCGCCTGCGACTGCGCGCCATGGTTGCAGTTGGAGTACGGAATCGCCGACGCCAGAAGCGTGCGTGCACCACGCTCGCGCAAGCGCCTCGAGGCAAAGGGGCGTGGGCTTGCCTGCCAACGAGGCAGCCGACCCGGTTGTTAGGCCTTCACTTGGTGTAGCTCCGGCACGGACCTCCCGTCCGCGCAACAGAGGCGCGCCACACCACGGCCACTCCGAAAACGCCCTACGGCCTAATCACGCGGAAGCGGCTTCGGATCGGCTCCGGTCAATGCGGCTTGTGGACTTCCACTCGGGCGCCCTCTACTGCTGGCCTTGGTCATAAGTGGATGGCTACAGTCACCCGGACCGAAAGAGCTTGAGGACGCTCGAATCCCGCCCCCTTGCACCAGCGAGGCGTTCAAGGTACGTCATCGCTGGATTCGCGACACAGAAGCCGGGTCTCTCGTCCTCCTGGCAAAACAAGGACGCGGCGGCTTTGGTCATCGCCGACATCGACTATGGTTCCAGAGTCCGTCATCCCCTTTCCCAATTCAACGGCTGTCCCCTCTCCCAGAAGCCGGTTCCTCCTCGGTCCGGGACGCTCTGGCATTCACTTGCTGGTTATGACGGTGGAAACGAATCGCCGGATTGGTTGGAAACCGCTCGGTAGGCAACTGCGCAGCCACTGAATGCTGTCCCCGGGTGTGAGCGATAGTCGCCTCGGAGATCGACGACGGCTCGCGGTAGCGGGGTGTCATTGACCGAAAGCTCCGGCCGAATTCAATCGGTGGTTCCGCCCTGGGGCCAACGCCACCGGGTACCTTACGGACCCGCGCTTCGGCCCGGGGTTTGGCCGGCCCAGCCGGGGTGTGGTACTTGTGCGCTCTTCCTCGGACTGCGTGCTATTGGACTGCACTGCCGGACGAAGACCACCACGTTGTCAAAGACCGGATCAAGTGCGCAACTTGCCCACCACCACCTCGACCGAGTGGCTTCGCTCTTGGAACCCCGGCTGGACGTAACTGACCCGGGGGCGACGACGGGGTGCATACGATCGGGGTCAAGAAAGCGGCCTGACGCCCAAGGGGCCGAGAGGCACCGATGGCTTCGCCGCGTCGAGGCAAGCCAAGCAAGGACGATCCGGGCCCGTAGGAACGAAAGTCAGGAGGTGACGAAACACCTCCGGTTGATAGACACCAACCCTTAGTCCTGTGTCTGGGTGCTTGTCTCGGAGACACCTGGCTGGAAACAAGTTGATGGAGCACTTGGCAAGGCGGTAACCGCCTCGCGGAACCTTCAAGTCAGCCATCAAACCCTCATGGCGACCGCAGAGGTAGGCACCAAGGCCGCCGAGGTGACCCATGGCCCGTTCTATAGGGCGATCAGAACTTCCCGGGAAGCGTATCCAGCACGGAGCCGTTAGCCCGATAAAACCTGAGATACGGAAATCGAGCGACTTCACCTTTCGGGATGTACAGCACAAACCATCCGTTTACGACCTGACCAGTAGCCCCCTTCACTCCATCCGCGCTTACAAGAGCACTTGACGCAGCTCCTGACTCTGCAGAGCCATACACCACCGTGTACGGCCTTCCCGCTGGCGAAGTCCACGGTGCTACCGCCTGACCCGCCTCCGACTTTGCTTGGGCAATCTGCTGGGCATCCAATCTCGAAGTGCCAGAGGCACCTAATAGCGAACAGGTCATCTCCCCGGTCGACAAAGGAGCGGACGCACCCGAACTCCCTGCCGGCAGAACCACCAGCCTGTCACACGAACCGGCGAGGCTTTTACCTGATCCCACGGGGAGGCTGAAAACTTCGAAGCGCGCTCCATCTGGACCTGTGACCGACACCCGCAACTGTGCGGCCGATTGCTCGATCACCGCAGCGGATGATAACAGTGCGTCAGCGCCGGCCAACATCAGGGACAGTGGAGCAGGCACGCCTGGCGCTGCCGCGGCCATGGTTGTCGAAAGCACCAGCGCAGCGGGGGTCACGATAGCCACCATCCCCCACCGGGTAATCCTCAGGGGAGAGCGCCTGGGTTGGCCACCAGCTCCCTCCTCGATCGCTCGCCGGAAACGCTCCGTCCGCATCTCTCCAGGATCATTGTCCACGTGATCCCCCACCTGTTCAAACAGGGAACGCAAGCGACTCTCGACATCCTCAATATTCGGCACTTCTCCCAATCTCCTCCCTAAGTGCCTCAAGTCCTCTGTGAACAAGCGACTTGACAGCAGCCTGGCTGCAATACATAACCTCCGCTATCTCCTCGATCGATAAGTCGTCGCCGTACCGCAGCACCAGCGCCTGCCTCTGGCGTAGAGGCAAGCCGCTAACCAGGTGCCACGTCTCCATCTCTTGAGGGCCCATTTCGATTGCAGGTGTCTCCGCCGTCACTGCTCTGGCGATACGCTCTCGCCTACAGGAATCTGCCAACAGGTTGACGACGGTACGTCTTAAGTACGGTAAAGGTTTCTCCGGCTGTGCGCCGGATTTGTACAGCCTCACGAAAGCGTCGTGTGCCAGGTCTTCCGCCAGCTCCCTCGAGCCGCACATCAACCAAGCGCTCCTTACCAACGAACCCCAGTATTCTCTGTACCAGGATTCCCATCCGGAGGGCTGCTGCCGACTACCATCGGATTCCCAGGCATCCATTTGAACCTCCAATGTATAGACGAATGTGGAGGCGGATAAGTTGCGCTGGATTCCTAAAGCGATCTTTTGCCGGAACGAATAACGGTGATCGTCGATGACCCGCCATCTGAGCAGCGTCCCAATAGTTCGGCGTGCTTCTCAATTCCCCGGCGCGACCAGCACCAGCCGCTAGGATGTAGCCGTCCGATCTCGAAGCAATGTTTCACGTGAAACATTCTCACCCCGTACACGGACGGTACTAGATGAACGACCAGGCCAGCCGAATTATTGCAGTCGCCAATCAAAAGGGTGGCGTCGGCAAGACCACCACATCCATCAACCTCGCTGCCGCAATGGCAGAGGTTGGCAACCGCGTCCTGGTGGTAGACCTCGATCCCCAGGGAAATGCAAGCACTGGTCTGGGCATAGACATACGTTCCTTAGGAACAACCGTCTATGACGTCCTCCTGCACGAGGCACCCGCAGAGGACTCCATAGAACCGACCTCGATCAAGAACCTTTTCGTTCTACCGGCCAACATCGACCTGGCCGGCTCGGAGATCGAACTCGTCAGCGTATTCAGCCGAGAAAGCCGCCTGAAACGAAGCTTGGATCCGATAGCCGAGGACTTCGACATTATCGTGATCGATTGCCCACCCTCGCTGGGCCTCCTCACCA
>JAJZLQ010000030.1 GCA_021850605.1 Actinomycetes bacterium | reverse complement strand
TATTGCGAGAACGCAGCTCAGCTTGGCGCGGGCGGAGGTGGGCTGGGCCTGGACGGGGGCATGGCAGAAGTGATGGCCGTGCCGGACACCCGGCTGCTGGTTCCCATCGGCGACCTCGATCCGGTCGAGGCCGCTCCCCTCACCGATGCCGGGCTCACCCCCTATCACGCCGTCAAGCGATCCCTCCACAAGCTGATCCCCGGCTCCGTGGCCGTGGTGATCGGCGCAGGTGGGTTGGGGCACATGGCGGTGCAGGTTCTGAAAGCCGTAAGCCCGGCAAAAGTCATCGTGGTCGACGCCCGCTCGGAAGCTCTTGCTTTCGCCCGCAACCTCGGGGCCGACGAGACGGTGATGATGGACACTGACGCCCGCTCCCACGTAATGGAGATAACCCACGGTCAAGGTGCCGAAGCAGTGATCGATCTGGTCGGTGCCGATTCGACCATAAGCCTCGCGATGCAGGTCGCCCGGACCCGCGGAGACATCTCCTTGGTTGGGCTGGCAGGTGGTAGCGCACCGTTCGGCTTCTACGCAACCCGCTACGAAGTGGAGATAGCCGGCACCTACTGGGGAACGCGAGCGGAGCTGATGGAAGTGATCGCTCTCGCACGTGCAGGGCTGATTCGATCGCACGTGCAGAGCTTCAAGCTCGAGGAGGCCATCGGCGCCTACCGCCTCATGCGCGAAGGGAAACTCGAGGGGCGGGCGGTCATAACGCCCAACCTCTGATCCGGCCGGCGGATTACGAGTCGGCCGGCGCCTGCAGAACGAATTCCGAGCCGGCGCTTGATTGCACCCATGCGTCCGGGAAGGCAGCAGCCAGAGCGTGCTGGGCCCGCCACCCTGTGCAATGGCCAGGCACCAGAAGCTCCGCTCCCATCTCGGCCAGGCTTTCCACGGTGGGAGCGATGTTTGCCTCGAAGGCCCTGCCTCCGAGATGGAACCCTCCAACAAGCGCCGCTAGGTGGTCCTGTCCGGTCAAGCGCATGGCATGGCGCACTATGTTAACCACGCCGGCATGCCCACAACCTGTAATCACCACCAGCCCGCGCCCACGCACATTCACAACCAGAGCCTGGTCGTCCAAGACAAGGGGATCGTGCTCCCACCCCGTGCCCACCCAGTGTTGGTGAGCCGGAGGCATGCCTAGCTCGAACTCAGTGGTCCGGTCCACCTCGCCGGTGATGAGAATCCCGGACTCCGCCATGAGTGAGGGAAAGCGCCGCTCGACAATCTCGAATCCCTCCTCCTGCAGCGCTTTGCGCGAAAGCGTCGGCATCTCGAAAGCTCCGCTCGGTACCGAGAGCCGGCGCCGGGTCCAGACGAGGGGATGGATCACCATCGGCATCGGCCTGCGCCCACGACGGCGAGCCAGACCCTCAAGGCCCCCCGCGTGATCGAAATGCCCGTGGCTAAGCACCACCGCCTGCACATCCTCGAAGTCGACCCCGAGCCGGCCGGCGTTGGTCACCATGGCATCCGGCGAGAGACCGGTGTCGAAAACAATGGTTGATCGCTCTCCGCCGCGGCGCACGGAAACGAGTACGGAGAAGCCGTGCTCCGCCACCATCCCCACTTGGGTGCGACCTCCCTCGAACTGCCGCGAGTAGGCGGCACCGGCAGCGAAGCCGGGGCGCTTCAAGCCCGGGCCGGCCTCGAGCAAAGCATCGTAAAAATTATCGACGAGCACGGTGACCGCGACTTCATCCACCTGCGCGAGGTGCACCGGGTCCACAGCCGGCCCAGGGGCTTGTCGAGGGTGGCTGAGGCCGGCTTCCTCATGGCCTTTTACATCGTCGCACACCGAGGGTCAGGCTACCGTTCAAGGAATTTGCATGTCAAGGATTACCAGGCCAGGCAAGGGGTGCCTCCTAGAGCGGGGTACCGGGGCGTAGGCTTGGGAATTCCGGTAGGAAGGAGAGGTGATGCAACTCGGCATGGTCGGCCTCGGCCGAATGGGATCCAACCTGGTGAGGCGGATCATGGCCGCCGGCCACGAATGCGTCGTCTACGACACGAACCCGGCGCCGGCCAAGGATCTCGAAGCGCAAGGCGCCACTGTGGCCGGCTCCCTCGCCGACCTGGTATCCAAGCTTGACGCCCCCCGAGCCGTCTGGGTGATGCTGCCGGCAGGCAAAATAACAGAGGAGGCCGTCGTCACGTTGGGCTCGCTTTTGAGCGCCGGGGACGCCGTCATAGACGGGGGCAACTCCTACTATCGCGACGACATACGGCGGGCCCAAAGCCTGGCAAACGCCGGAATCAACTACCTGGACGTCGGCACAAGCGGGGGCATTTGGGGCCTAACCAGGGGATACTGCCTGATGATAGGCGGGGATACCAAGGCGTACCAGCGCCTCGAGCCCATATTCGCAGCGGTGGCACCGGGATTCGAATCCGCGGCCCGCACCGAGGGGAGGACCGGCGATCCGAGCGCAGCGGAGAAGGGATACCTCCACTGCGGCCAGAGCGGCGGTGGCCACTTCGTCAAGATGGTCCACAACGGAATCGAATACGGCATGATGGCCTCCTTCGCCGAAGGCCTCAACATCTTGCGCAACGCTAACGCCGGTATGGTCGGACGGGATGCGGACGCTGAAACTGCCCCGCTCGAACACCCCGAGTTCTACCAATACGACTTCAACATCGCCGACGTCGCCGAGGTATGGAGGCGAGGAAGCGTTGTTTCGTCGTGGCTGCTCGACCTTACGGCGGAGGCGTTGGCCGACTCCGGTGACCTGCATGATTTCTCAGGGCTGGTCTCCGACTCCGGTGAGGGGCGCTGGACCGCCATCGCCGCCATCGAGGAGGGGGTTCCGGCCCCGGTGCTTTCCAGCGCGCTTTTCTCTCGCTTTGCCTCTCGGGACCTCGACCACTTTGCCAACCAGGTCCTGTCGGCGATGCGCAAGGGCTTCGGCGGCCACCAGGAGAAGGCGTCTGGTGGCGCCTGACTCCTCCGGCGGGTTGAAAGGAGCCGACTCGCATGAGCGGTGAGATTCTTGGCATCGACATTGGCGGTACGCACTTCCGGATGGGCCTCTGTTCGGCGGACGGAGAGCTGCTCAAGCATGAAATGCTCGCCACCGATACGCTCGAGAGTCCCTCCGACGGCTTGAAGAGGCTGGTGAAGGCGGTGGACCCACACGGTAGAGCCGAGCGAGCCGCAGCGGGCGTTCCCGGCATCGTTGACTACGAGGCACAAAGCCTCCTATACGCGCCCAACCTCCCCAAGGGCTTTCCCCAAGGGCTCTCGGCTGCCGCGATAAGCGAAGCGATCGGCACCGAGACCGTGCTCGTCAACGATGCCGACCTGGCAGCGATCGGCGAGGCGTATCTCGGAGCCGGCGCCGGCCGCGAGTCGATGGCCTACGTGACCATATCGACCGGCGTCGGCGCAGGCGTGGTGATCGGGGGCAGGCTGCTGCGATCGCGTTATTCGATCGCCGAGCTGGGGCACAGCTACATCGAGGCAAAGCTGGCGGAGAGGTCCGGAGCGGGCTCGGTCGAGGCAGAGGCCTCCGGAACCGCCCTGGGACGGCGTGCGGCCTCCCTCGGGATCGAGGGGGGTGGCGCCGCCTTGGTGCAAAAGGCCTCGGCCGGCGACGCTCCGGCCATGGCCGAAATGGCCGCCTTCGCGAACTACGCCGCCGTCGCGTTGGTCAACATGGTGCAACTCTTCTCGGTCGAGCTGGTGGTGGTCGGAGGCGGGGTGATACTCGGGGGCGGGGTCACCCAGAGCATCGCAACCCGCCTGAGTGAGCTCACACCTGACTACTTTTCGGTCGAACTTCGCCAGGCGGCACTCGGTGACGACGCGGCCCTGCGTGGAGCGAGCCAGGCTCACCTCGCACTGGCGGGCTCGAGCACCCAGCGATAGAGAAGCCGGGGCCTGCATCGCAGACCGGAACGCCAGAGGCTGCGCCGAAAATGCACCCCGGAACAACGGGGCTGGCCGGTTACTACCCCCCCCCCGCGGCGGATGGCGTGCACGATCCCGGGCATGAAAACGAGTTTGGTGGGTAGTTCCCGACGACGGCACTGGTGTTGACTACCTGAAACCGCCCCGGCCGAAGAGGGCCTCGAGTGGCGACCACCGTGAATCATGCGGCTCGAGCGCCTTGGATGGAGATCGGAATTGCTCCGGGTGCGGCACCGGAGCGCCCGCACAGGAAGCGACCGTCTTCCATAGGGCCACGACGTACTTGGCATTGGGGTTTTATGCCACTTGATTGGTGGCTACACCGGCGGATGGCGTATCGGCACTGTTCGCAGCCAAGTTGCAACCTCGCCTCGCACAAGACAGCTGTGAGCTTCACGCCGAAGAGCCTGAGGTCCCAAGGACCCGGAGTGGCCGTTCC